>CAXBGL010000094.1:0-10829 GCA_963975255.1 uncultured Nitrosomonas sp.
TAAATTGAAACAATTGGTTAAGAAAAATTTAAACTAGTTATCTAGGACAGCCCCAAATTGTTTATGAAGATTAATTGATTACTATGTAATTACTGATCTAATAAGTTACCAAAATATCGCCCATAATAAAATTAGTACTAACACGTAAGGGGTAGCCCTTACGTGTTAGTACTAATTTCTATGCCTGATGTTCTTTGTTAAGATCTCAAACATAGTGTAAAGAAGGAATTCTTTTTGGCTATGTCGCAATTAACTATTGGTTTTTGTTAACTCTCTAATTGTACTTTAATTATTGAGGCTATCAAGTCCATGGTTAATAAGGGTTTTATGAATTCTTAAATCAAATTCAACATTTAATTGTGACATAGCCTTCTTTTTCGTATGGGTCACCACTTCGAAATGGTGAGCAAGAGGAGTGTATGTTTTGCGAGGGAGGTTTTTTTCATTGATGTGGACTGCCTCAGCCGACATTACTTGCGTGTGATTATCTGCCCTGTCAGGTAAGAATGCACCATGAGCTTATAGATCCCTAATCGCAATATTGTATGAACAAATGAAGCGAAACCTTTTTTATCTTTATCAGGAGTCTGTAATTTTTTCTGTATTTTAGGATATACGGACGAGCGCCATCAGACTATTTAAAGAGGAAGAAATTCCTGGTAGATATCAGCATCGATTCTATCAGCCTAAATCCATATACAGTAATCAAGACTACGCTCCATGTATTGGAGATCGAAAAATGTTTGGGGCGTAAACCACGTAGGTAGATAAGGTATAACAAGAGAAAATAATCCAGATGAATGACGATCTTACTTGGCAGTTTGATATTGCACCCATAGAATGGTTGATAGTTCTTGTGATATTAATCATTCTGGCTGTTGTTAGTGCAGTGGTCACACGTCGCGGTCACTACAAAGCATTCAGAAAGCCAAATGGTCAATCAGATACTTTGGTTACGACCTCAGAAAGTTGGCATACCGAAAGCACAAAAGCAGTCTTAGCGTCGCTCGATACAACCCCAGATGGCCTATCTAAAGAAGAGGCAACTAACAGGCTTACTAAATATGGGTCGAATCGGCTTCCTGAAGCAAAAACACGTAGTCCACTGATACGGTTTTTCTACCAATTCCACAATGTTCTGATTTATGTGTTAATCGTTGCGAGTGCTATCACTGCTATGCTGGGGCACTGGGTGGATGCCAGCGTAATCCTTGGTGTTGTATTTATCAATGCAGTGATCGGATTCGTACAGGAGGGCAAGGCAGAAAATGCTTTGCAAGCAATACGGCAAATGCTTACTCCGAATGCAATGGTCATGCGTGGCGGTCGACAAATGACTATTCGGGCTGAAGAGTTGGTGCCCGGTGATATTGTCTTACTGCAATCAGGTGACAAGGTACCAGCAGACCTGCGGTTATTTCGAGTCAAGGGATTGCAAGTTCAGGAAGCGGCACTGACGGGGGAATCGACGGCGGTGGAAAAGATCGTTGAACCCGTTGCGCAGGCATCCGTAATCGGTGATCGGAGCTGTATGGCCTATTCCGGCACCATTGTGAGCCATGGGCAGGGTGCAGGCGTAGTTATTGCGACAGGTACACAAACAGAACTGGGTCGCATCAGCAAATTGGTTGCTGATGTGGAATCTGTGGCGACACCACTACTACGCCAAATGGCCCAGTTTGGCCGTTGGCTTACCGCAGCCATCCTGGTGATCGCTGTGGCCACCTTTGCATTCGGCGTATTGCTCCGCGACTATGGCATCACTGAAATGTTTCTGGTTGCTGTCAGTTTGGCGGTGGCCGCGATACCTGAAGGATTGCCCGCCATCATGACCATTACACTGGCGATTGGTGTGCAGCGTATGGCCCAGCGTAATGCGATTATCCGCAAACTTCCAGCTGTCGAGACGTTAGGGGCTGTAACCGTCATATGCTCAGATAAAACCGGCACCTTGACTCGCAATGAAATGACCGTGCGTACAATTACCACCACCTGCAATCTATTTAAGCTTGGCGGCACGGGCTATGATCCTCACGGCGCAATTTCCCTGGCAAATCGAGACGTGCTACCGGAGGAACGCCCCCTCCTGCTGGAGGTGTTGCGTGCAGCAGTACGCTGCAATGACGCATCACTGGAACAAAATAACAGTGAATGGCTTGTACATGGTGACCCTATGGAAGGGGCATTGCTGGTGGCTGGTTTAAAGGCCGGCTTGGATATTGAGATAGAAGCAAAACAATATCCCCGCACGGATCTCATCCCTTTCGAATCGGAACATCGTTTTATGGCAACGTTGCATCACAGTCACGCCGGCAATGCCTTTATCTTTCTTAAGGGAGCCCCTGAACGTGTATTAGAAATGTGTGCTTATCAGAAAACTGGTGATAGCGATCAACCTTTGGATAGAAATTATTGGTTAGCTCGTATCGATGAAATGGCACAGCAAGGTCAGCGCGTATTGGCAATTGCAGTCAAAACGGTAAACTATGAGCAGCTCGAACTCAGCTTCAGTGATGTAGAAAATAATCTAATAATGCTAGGCATGTTTGGATTGATCGATCCGCCGCGCGAGGAAGCTATTGAGGCGGTGAAAACCTGTGGTAGGGCCAGTATCCGGGTGAAGATGATTACCGGCGATCATGGCGCTACCGCCTGTGCGATTGCGCGACAACTGAAACTTGTTAATGCCGATGATGTACTGACTGGGCAGGAACTGGACTTAATGAGTGAGGATGACTTGCGGCAACGCATACAGGATGTTGATGTGTATGCGCGTGTCAATCCTGAACATAAGCTACTTTTAGTCAGACTGATGCAGGAACAAGGTCTGATCGTAGCCATGACGGGCGATGGGGTAAACGACGCACCGGCATTGAAACGTGCCGACGTAGGTATCGCCATGGGTCAAAATGGAACCGAAGCAGCCAAGCAAGCGGCCGAAATGGTACTGGCCAATGATAACTTCGCATCCATTGCACATGCCGTAGAAGAAGGTCGCACGGTTTACGACAATCTTAAGAAAGCCATTCTTTTTATTTTGCCGACCAACGGGGGTGAGGCACTGATTGTCCTTGCGGCTATCTTGTTTGGTTTTCACCAACTACCCTTAACAGCAGTGCAGATTCTCTGGGTAAATATGGTGACGGCTGTTACGTTAGCGCTTTCGTTGGCAATTGAACCTCCAGAACAAAATGTCATGCAACGTCCACCACGCGATGCACATGAAGCGTTGCTGATGCCTTATCTTATTTGGCGCGTTGTTTTTGTCTCTGTAATCTTAATGAGTGGAACATTCGGGCTTTTTCTTTGGGAGATGGAACGCGGTGTCAGTATTGAGCATGCACGTACAGTGGCGGTGAATACACTGACTATGTTCGAGATTTTTTATCTATTCAATTCTCGTTATATCACCGCATCGGTACTTAATTGGGAAGGTTTAACAGGTAATCGTTATGTACTGATTGCCATTGGTATTCTCATCATCTTTCAGCTAGGCTTTACCTATCTTGCATCAATGCAATCCTTATTTGGCACAACAGCAATCGGCTTTAATATATGGTTACGGATTATACTCGTCGCTTCTTCAGTATTATTCCTGGTTGAGTTGGAGAAGTATTTTGTGCGGCACATAAATAATAAAAAACAACTCCAGAAAAGGTTAAATATTCAACAAGGAAGATAAAGAGATGTCAGGCCAAATACTTGTTATCAATACTGGTTCATCGAGTATCAAGTTCGCTATTATTGATTTAATTGAAAAAAGTGTTTCGCTACGCACGATATATCGGGGTGAAATAGCAGGAATTGGACATCAACCCCATTTCACCGTCCATAACTGTGCGGGTGAGATGATAAAGATTGCGGAACAATTTCTTGCTGATATTAAAATAATTCATAATCATGAAAATGCGTTTACCGTTTTATTTGCTTGGATTAATCATCACCTAGGTGAATCACCACTTACAGCTGTTGGTCATCGTGTCGTGCATGGCGGAGAAAAATTTTCAACTCCAGTGTCGATAACCAAGGAAATATTAGCTAATCTAAAAGAACTTATCCCATTGGCACCGTTACATCAACCTTATCAGGTGGCGGCGATGGAAACCTTGGTCCAACAACACCCTGAGATACCCCAGATTGCCTGCTTTGATACCGCCTTTCATCGCAGCCAACCTATAATTGCTCAACAAATTGCACTGCCCAGATCGCTTCGGAAACATGGTATATTGAAATATGGTTTTCACGGTTTATCGTATGAATATATCGCTAAGGTACTACCTGAATATTTAGGTGACGCCGCTGAGGGTCGTGTAATCGTTGCTCATCTCGGTCATGGCGCAAGTATGTGTGCAATGAAGGCCCGCAAAAGTGTCGCCACCACGATGACCTTCAGCCCTCTGGACGGATTACCCATGGGTACGCGATGTGGCGCAATTGATCCAGCAGTTGTTTTTTACTTGATGCGAGAAAAGGGTATGGATATCGATGCCGTCGAGGATCTCTTGAATAATAAATCAGGATTACTCGGTGTCTCGGGAATCAGCGGTGATATGCGCGAGCTCTTGGAGAACGACAGCTCGTATGCTGCAGAAGCCGTCGATTTATTTGTGTACTGTGCAGGCCGCGAACTGGGTTCGCTGGCTGCAGCTTTAGGTGGACTGGACGCACTGGTGTTTACAGCAGGCATCGGCGAGCATTCTGCTGTTATTCGGGAACGGCTTTGTCGAGAAGCATCCTGGCTGGGGCTTCACATAGATGAAGTGGAAAATACAACAGAGGGTCCTCGAATTAGCACAGTGAATAGTTTGGTTTCTGCCTGGATGATCCCCACTAATGAGGAGCTTATCATCGCCGAACACGTCGTTCGGGTTGTAAGTGGAAACCCGTATTGTGGGTAAAAAAGAAAAGTGCTATACATAATTACAGCTTATAAGAGGCACTAGAAAATAATCTTTTTTCGTGAATTTTTTTATGATATCAATAAAAGAATAGCAGGAACCAGACTGATTCCAAATCATAAGGAGCAAGGAATGATAGTGACTGCAATCAAGTCTATAGACCAGCAGAGCCCTCTGTCCACTGAAGAATTACGCAAAATAAATGCCTACTGGTGTGCGGCAAATTATTTGTCCGTCGGTCAAATTTATTTACTGGATAACCCGCTATTAAAGCAACCCTTAACACTTGAACATATCAAACCAAGATTACTTGGTCATTGGGGCACTACACCAGGTTTGAATTTTATTTACGCGCACTTCAATCGCGTTATCAAAGCACAGGATTTAAACATCATTTACATCACAGGTCCTGGTCACGGTGGCCCGGGCCTAGTGGCTAATACATGGCTGGAAGGAACATATAGCGAGATCTACCCAAATGTGGCGCAAAATGAAGCTGGTATGAAAAAACTTTTCAAACAGTTTTCTTTTCCCGGGGGCATCCCCAGTCATTGCGCGCCAGAAACGCCTGGATCAATTCATGAAGGTGGTGAACTTGGTTATGCTGTTTCACATGCCTATGGTGCCGTTTTTGATAACCCGGATCTCATTGCCTGCTGCGTAGTGGGTGATGGCGAAGCGGAAACCGGACCCCTTGCTACCGCATGGCATTCGAATAAGTTTTTAAATCCGATTTATGATGGCGCGGTATTGCCTATCCTGCATTTGAATGGTTATAAAATCGCGAATCCAACTGTGTTAGCGCGCATAAGTCATGAAGAGTTAGAAAACTTGTTTATTGGTTATGGTTATAAACCTTATTTTGTTGAAGGATCGGATCCTGAAACAATGCATCAACATATGGCGGCAACGCTGGATACCGTCATATCTGAAATTACAACTATTCAACACGAAGCACGTAGCAGTGGTGTCGCTGCCCGTCCACGCTGGCCGATGATTATCTTACGCACCCCAAAGGGCTGGACAGGTCCCAAAGAAGTTGATGGTCAGAAAGCGGAAGGTTACTGGCGCTCGCACCAGGTCCCGTTTGCTGACATGGCGACAAAGCCGGAACATATCCAATTACTAGAACAGTGGATGAAGTGTTACAAACCGGAAGAATTGTTTGATGATAACGGCACCTTAATTTCAGAGCTGGCAGAGTTTGCACCGAAAGGCGTACATCGAATGGGTGCCAACCCGCATGCCAACGGTGGCTTATTGCTCAAAAATTTACATATGCCAGATTTCCGCGACTATGCGGTTGAGGTACCCAAACCTGGTCAAGTATTCGGTGAGGCAACCCGCGTAATGGGTTATTTACTGCGCGATGTCATGCAGCTCAATAAAGATACCCGGAATTTCCGGGTAATGGGTCCGGACGAGACTAAATCTAATCGCCTTGGTGCTTTGTTCGAGGTAACCAATCGAACCTGGATGGCAGAGACACTACCAGAAGACGACCACCTCGCACCGGATGGCCGTGTGATGGAAATCCTGAGTGAACACACTTGCCAGGGTTGGTTGGAAGGATACTTGCTTACCGGTCGCCACGGTTTGTTTTCTTGTTATGAAGCGTTTATTCATATTATTGATTCAATGTTTAATCAACATGCTAAATGGATTAAGGTAAGTAAAGAGATCCCCTGGCGCCAGCCCATCGCTTCATTGAACTATTTGTTGACATCCCACGTCTGGCGGCAGGATCACAACGGGTTTTCTCATCAGGACCCAGGCTTTATTGATCATGTTGTTAACAAGAAGGCTAATATCATTCGTGTTTATTTACCACCCGATGCCAATACACTGTTGGCTATTACGGACAAATGCTTGCGTAGCCGCGATTTCATTAATGTGATTGTCGCAGGTAAACAACCACAGCAGCAGTGGCTTGATATGGACGCGGCGATCAAACATTGCACGGCAGGTATAGGGATCTGGACGTGGGCAAGCAATGATCAAAATACCGAGCCCGATGTAGTGATGGCCTGTGCCGGTGATGTGCCAACCCTAGAAACCCTTGCTGCGGTGGATCTGTTGCATCAGCATGTCCCGAATCTTACGATACGGGTGATCAACGTAGTGGATTTGATGACGCTGCAACCATGTGAAGAACATCCTCATGGCCTGTCAGATAAGGATTTCGATACCCTCTTCACTACCGATAAACCGATTATCTTTGCTTATCATGGTTATCCCTGGCTGATTCATCGCTTGACCTATCGTCGTAACAATCACAAGAATTTGCATGTACGCGGATACAAAGAGGAAGGCACGACTTCCACGCCGTTTGATATGGTAGTGCGCAACGATCTGGATCGCTTTCATCTTGTGGCGGACGTGATTGATCGGGTACCAAAACTCAGTCCGGCAGGTGCATATGTGAAGCAGTTTGTCCGCGACAAGCTCATCGAACATCGCCAATACATTACGACATACGGTGAGGATATGCCCGAAATAAATAATTGGAAGTGGCCTTGTTAGTAGCTGTAGATTCAGGTTCGGTGCAATCGAAAATTTAAGAATTCTGACAAGTATATAGTCGATAAAGGGAGGAGTACGCGGAACTCATGAAGATTCCCCGCTTAATGATACATTACATGCAGGACTTACCTGCTGACCTGATTCCCTTGGTAGAAAAAGTTGCAGATCTGGCAACAGATTTGCGTTGGACCTGGAGTCATGCCGGCGATGCGGTGTGGAAAGCAATGGACCCACAATTGTGGGAACAAAGCGAGAATCCCTTTGTTGTCTTGCAAAACGTGTCTCGTCAACGGCTTGAAGAATTAAATCAGAACACGCAATTTAAACAACACCTCGATCATCTGACCGACGCACGCAATAGCTACTGCGACCGCAGTGGTTGGTTCGGTGACGTACATGCCGAGGCTAAACTTAGTGGCGTTGCCTATTTCAGCATGGAATTCGGTTTGGGCAAGGCCTTGCCATTGTATGCAGGAGGTCTTGGTGTATTGGCGGGTGATTATCTCAAAGCCGCCAGTGATCTGGCCTTGCCCGTTACCGCAATCGGTCTTCTGTATCAGGAAGGTTATTTTCGGCAAGTGCTGGATGAAAATGGATGGCAACAGGAAATCTATCCTTATAATGATTCTAGCAGTCTGCCACTACGTCCCGTGATGGCCCGCAGTGGCGCCTGGTTGTGCATACCTGTCGAATTGCCCGGGCGCACTGCACGTTTGCACGTTTGGGAAGCACAAGTGGGGCAGGTTAGCTTGTATCTGCTCGATAGTAACGATCCCTTAAACAGTGCGCTTGATCGTGGCATTACCAGCAAACTGTATGGTGGTGGGGAAGAAATGCGTCTGGTGCAAGAGATCGTGCTGGGAATAGGTGGCTGGCGATTAATTGAAGCATTAGGATTGGATATCGACATTTGCCACTTGAATGAAGGCCATGCTGCATTTGTTACCTTGGAACGGGCACGATGTTATATGGAAAAACAACAGATAAATTTTTGGGAGGCTCTTTGGGCGACTCGACCGGGTAATGTGTTTACTACGCATACACCAGTGGCTGCCGGTTTTGATACCTTTTCACGCGATTTGCTTACTAAATATGGCCTGGTATATGCGGAGAGCTTAGGTGTGGAACCCGAGGAATTGGCGACATTGGGTCGGCGCAATGGGAAAGACGACAACGAGCCATTTAATATGGCATACCTAGCGGCACGAACTTGCGGCAAGATGAATGGCGTAAGCCGCTTGCACGGCGAGGTCAGTCAAGGCATTTTTCAGGGCCTGTATCCCCGCTGGCCAAAAAATCAGGTGCCGGTAAGCTATGTAACCAACGGTGTGCATGTGCCATCATGGGATTCTCCGTGGGCGGATGAAATTTGGACGGATACCTGTGGTAAGGACCGTTGGCTCGGCACGGAAGAGGTACTGGCCACTGCAATTGAAGCATTGGACGACAAAACCTTATGGGATTTTTGTGGACAACAACGCGCCGACCTGATTCATCTTGCTCGCCAACGGCTACGATTGCAACTGGGTCAACGTGGTGCGGCGGCGGATATTATTGAATTGGCCGACCATGTTCTCGATCCCAACGTACTTAAGCTCGGATTTGCACGACGCTTCACCGCTTACAAACGGCCCAATCTATTGTTGCGTGACTCTGAACGCTTCATTCGGCTGCTAACAAATTTAGAACGACCGGTACAAATTATCGTCGCTGGAAAGGCTCATCCCGCCGACAACGAAGGCAAACGCTTTATCCAGGAATGGGTTCAATTTTCCGCTCGCCCGGAGATCTGCAAACATGTGGTATTTCTCGAAGACTATGATATCTCATTGGCTCAGGAGATGGTGCAAGGCGTTGATGTATGGATTAACACCCCGCGCCGACCGTGGGAGGCGAGTGGTACCAGTGGCATGAAGGTGCTTGCTAACGGGGGATTAAATCTTTCCGAACTTGATGGTTGGTGGGCCGAAGCTTATACGCCAGAAGTCGGTTGGGCACTGGGTGATGGTAAGGAACATTCGGAACCGGAGTGGGATGCTGCAGAGGCCGAACAACTTTATTCGATTCTAGAAAATGAGGTTATTCCAATGTTTTATGACCGCGATGCAGCGGGTATTCCTCGTGCCTGGGTTGCCCGTATGCGCGCTAGTATGTCCCGCCTGGCGCCACAGTTCAGCACAAATCGTATGGTGCGGGAATACGTTGATAAGTTGTACCTTCCTGCAGCTGCTGCCTTTCGTCATCGGATAGCTCAAGGAGGAGAAGTTGCGAAAGAATTGCGTCAGTGGGATGAACAACTAAGAGGACAATGGCATGAGGTGCATTGGGGTAACCTGATTGTTTCGGAAGAAGAAAATGGTTGGGCATTTGAAGTGCAGATTTATTTGGGAGAGGTTTCACCCGATTTTATTCAGATCCAAGTTTATGCAGATCCGGTAGAGATGGAAGTGCCTACCTGCATGACCATGCGGCGCCATACCAGCATCCCGGGGACTGTGAATGGATACCTGTATAAAGGTAGTGTGAGTACGACGCGCTTTTATACTGATTTTACGCCACGCATCGTGGCCTATCATCCAGATGCGCATATACCGACTGAAAACAATCTGATTCTGTGGTGGTCGGGTGCGACAGAGTTGCACAGGAATTCACCTTGACATAGGCAGAAAGAAGTTATTAATGACAAACCCATTACAGGAGATCAAGATGCTTGGCTAGAGTGTCTGGCTTGACTATATTCAGCACAATATCCTTGAAAATGCTGAAGTAGCCAGAATGATGGTTTTGTCAGCTTAGAGGTTTCGCCTCATCTTGCGTATAACACGAAGCAAACTATCGCCGAAGCCAAACGGCTATGGATAGTGCTCGACCGCCCAAACGATATGATAAAGGTACCTGGAACCTTGGAAGGATTGCCTGCCATTGAACAACTGATTGCCGCAGGTGTTAACGTCAACGTTGCATTATTGTTTAGTTTAGAACGTTATTGTTAAGTTGCAAATGATTTTATGGCTAGATTAGAAGCAGGCGTAATCGCCGGCTACCCACTAGAACATGTAACCTCCGTCGCGAGTTTTTTCTGAGTCGTATTGATGTATTGGTAGACAATCGCCTGAATGATATTGTCAAAGTCGGTGCCAGTAAATCCGCAAGCAAATTGCGTGGCCAAACTGTTGTAACCTGCGCACGCCTTGCATATCAGCACTATCTGAACGTGGCAAAAAGTAGCCGCTGGCAGGCTTTGTGTAGGAGGGGGCACAGACACAACGTTTACTGTGGGCAAGTATCGGCACCAAGGATCCCGCCTATATCGATATTAAGTATGTCGATGCTTTGATTGGTGATGAACCTGTTAGAGATCTTTGCACAGCAAGAAGCATATCCAGATGAGCTTAATGGTATAATATT
>CAXBGL010000095.1:0-10632 GCA_963975255.1 uncultured Nitrosomonas sp.
TGAACGCGGTGAACTAGCAGGTAGCCTTGGTGCAGCGAAGCTGACGGCAGATCATAGGCGCTTTGCTTTCAGTTGCATGCCGAGGTTATGGACTCATTATTCGAACTCGTTTCAATCAAATTCTGGTATTGTCAAATTCAGTTATGCTGTAGTGTCATAGCTCAAGGGCAGGGATTGGAATGAGCTGCATGGATAGTCTCGATGGCTTCTAAAACGGTATCTGAAAGTTGCAGATCCTGGCTGGCAATGTTGCTTCTCAGCTGGACCAGGTTGGTCGCCCCAATGATATTGGCTGTCACAAAGGGTCGACTATTGACGTAGGCAAGTGCCATCTGTGCCGGATCCAAATCATATTGACGGGCGAGATCCACATAGGCACAGGTGGCGGTGACCCCTTGCGGATTGGAATAACGGGAAAAGCGTACGAAAAGAGTTAGACGAGCGCCTTCAGGCTGAGTATCGAGATACTTGCCACTCAGTACGCCAAAACCCAATGGTGAATAGGCCAACAAGCCGACTTGTTCGCGCTGGCTGATTTCGGCCAGGCTAATCTCAAAAGTTCGGTTCAGTAGATTATAGGGGTTCTGGATGCTGACGATGTGTGGCCAATCGTGCTTTTCTGCTAGTTTGAGATATTGTAAGGCACCCCAGGGTGTTTCATTAGAAATCCCGATATGACGGATTTTACCGGATTTTACCAATAGATTGAGCGCTTCGAGGGTGTCTTCGATGGGAAGGGATAAACTGTTGTCATATTCGTATCCCAATTTGCCGAAAAAATTGGCCCTGCGGTCAGGCCAGTGTATTTGATAAAGGTCGATGTAATCCGTCTGTAGACGACGTAGACTTTCATTGACCGCAATTTCCATATTATGCAGGTCAGGATGACTCTTCCCCTCACGAATATGTGGACACCAGCCAGTGGGTCCCGATACTTTGGTAGCAATGATCAGGTCGTCTCGACCGCCCCGTTTCTTCAGCCAGCTGCCAATGTATGTCTCGGTTCTACCTTGTGTCCCGCCTTTGGGTGGAACTGGGTACAACTCTGCGGTATCGATAAAATTAACCCCTGATTGCGTGGCTAAATCAAGTTGGTCGTGGGCTTCATATTCACTGTTCTGTTCGCCAAAGGTCATGGTGCCGAGGCAAATAAGGCTGACATCAATATTTGTATGACCGAGTTTGCGGTATTGCATAAGTGATCCTAGATTTCTTAACGAGTATGTGGGTATGAAGTTTTAGCTTTTGGTTATTTGTCAGATCTTTCTTTTGTAAGATGGGCTGGGTTTGAATCCTCTGATTAATGAATTTTTGGGTTTTGTACATTGTGGTTTGGATCCAGCTGATTAAACCCGACGCTGGTAGCATCCAATGAGTTCAGCATAGGCAAGATGTGGCCATGCATTGCCTTTTTCAGTATGGTTTTGGTGGGTTGTTGTAGACCCTGTAATACGTTACTTAGCGCATAAAGCTTATGAAAATAGCGGTGGTTGCCGATCGGAGGGCAAGGGCCACCATAGCCAGTGCGTTGCCAGTCATTTAAACCCTGCAAAGTTTTGATAGGCAGGTCATTTTCTGTAATGTCCTCAGCTAAACCAAAGGTGTTGGGTGGAATGTTGTACAGCATACAGGGTACCCAAGTCATCTTAGGCGCAGCAGGATCTGGATCATCGATGATAAACACCAAACTTTTTATGCTTTCAGGTATTCCCGTCCAGGTAAGTGCTGGTGAAATATCTTTGTGATCACAGGTATGGTGAGCGGGAATGGTGCCGTTATTTGAGAAAGATGGCGATGTCGTTGTCAGAACAGTCATAATTTATTCCTGTGTTCAGGGGTTATTACTGTTGCTACCATTATTCGTTGCGATTGTATTGTAGTATTGTTTGTAGAGTGTGTTGTAACTGTTTTGGTTTATATCATAGATACTTTTATTGCCTGATTTTACTGTAAACACAAGTAATACTTTGGAGCGCATTGTGTCATTGGTCTTATTTGTATAACAGTAACAGGAAGCCGTATTTAGTTTGAACACAATAATATAACGTACGGGTGCGATATTTTCAGGTCAAATCTGTTCAATTAACGGAAATGCTGAGACAACTTGCTATTACGCTTAAATATTTTTTCATTCGTTCTGGGAACAGGCCTGTTGCAGCAACAGGCAGCGTTGCCGAATGTAATATGGGCATGGATGTTATTACCGGTTGCGGCGACTGTTTTTTCATGCTGGCGTGCTCAATCTATTATTTTTGGCTATGTCGCAATTAACTATTGGTTTTTGTTAACTCTCTAATTGTACTTTAATTATTGAGACTATCAAGTCCATGGTTAATAAGGGTTTTATGAATTCTTAAATCAAATTCAACATTTAATTGTGACATAGCCTTATTTTTGTTATTGCAGGAAAAATTCTGTTGTTAGGTTTTTTCCTTGGCGCAGGATTTTTCTGGGCGGCGGCATTTGCGCAATGGCGTTTGGCTGATACGCTCCCGCAAGAATGGGAAAGTCGTGATATTGAACTGATTGGTGTGGTGTCAAGTTTGCCAAAAATTCAGAAGCGTAGTGTGCGCTTTCGGTTTGATGTCGAGAAAGTTTTAACGACAGGTGCCGTGGTTCCTGGTCATATTTCACTCTCTTGGTATCAAAAACAAGGGGCCGATCATGACTTTGCATTGTCACAAATCAAAGCGGGAGAACGTTGGCAGATTACTGTGCGACTTAAACGTCCGCATAGCAATGCCAATTCATATGGTTTTGATTTTGAGGCATGGGCGCTGGAGCGTAATATTCGTGCGAATGGTTATGTGCGTCAAGCCGATAATAATGTGCGCCTGGATGCAATGGTTAATCATCCTGTATATTGGATTGAGCGCATACGTCAAGATATCCGCAATCGTTTTAAACGTATTTTATCCAATCAAACTTATGCCGGAATTCTGATTACACTGGCGACAGGTGATCAACGTAGTATCCCTCGTGAACAATGGCAGATATTGACACGTAGGGGTACCAATCATCTGATGGCAATTTCCGGGTTACATATCACGATGGTTGCAAGCTTGATATTTTCCTTGGTCTATGGGCTATGGCGTTGGATTCCTTATTTAGTATTAAATATGCCTGCGCGCAAGGCTGCTGTCATGGTGGGACTGTCAGTGGCATTAGCTTATGCGTTGCTTTCAGGTTTTGCAATTCCCGCGCAGCGTGCATTTTGCATGTTAGCAGTCGTGGCGATCGCTTTATGGCATGGTCGTATTGTCTCAACAATATCTGTACTGGCATGGGCTTTGTTATTAGTGGTTATTCTGGACCCTTGGGCGGTATGTTCGCCCGGATTTTGGCTTTCGTTTGGTGCGATTGCCATAATATTGCTAGTAACGGTAGGACGTGTTGGTTCAATGCACTGGCTCTATAGCTGGATACGCATACAGTGGGCTATTACACTTGGTTTGATTCCATTATTACTGGGGTTGTTCCAGCAAGTATCCCTGGTGTCTCCAGTTGCCAATGCACTGGCCATTCCATTGATGAGTCTGATTGTGGTGCCGTTGACACTGCTGGCAACGCTACCAGCGTTTGATTTCTTATTGTTGCCAGCGCATACAATCCTGAGTGGTGGCATGGAAGTTTTGCAAGGTTTGAGTGATGCGCCACAAGTAGTCTGGCAGCAGCATGCGCCGCCAGTATGGGCTGTCGGTGTAGGAATTATAGGTATTCTTTGGATGCTGTTACCAGGTGGATTGGGATTGGGTTTTTTAACAGGTTTCCCTGCACGTTGGTTGGGGATAATCGCGTTGTTACCGATGTTTTTGGTGCTGCCACCCAAGCCAGCGGCTGGAGAATTATGGCTAACTATACTGGATGTTGGTCAAGGACTGGCTGTTGTCGCACGTACGGCACACCATACTTTATTGTTTGATAGTGGGCCTGGTTTTGGTGAAACCGATAGTGGGAGTCGTATTATTGAACCATTCTTGCGTGGAAAAGGTATCAAAGATCTTGACGTCATGATTGTGTCACATGCTGATTCGGATCATAGTGGTGGGGCATTGTCAGTACTGGATGCTATACCCGTATCAAGGGTGATTTCATCGTTGAATGCGGATCATCCCATACAGCAAGCCTGGGGCAATAAACGTCAATGCCAGGCAGGTGAATCCTGGTACTGGGATGGCGTGTATTTTGAACTGTTGCATCCGTTTGAGGAAAGTTACAAGGATCCCGAGCGTGATACCAATGCATCCAGTTGCGTGTTAAAAATCACAACCGATCATGGTAGTGTGCTTCTGCCTGCTGATATTGGTAAGCAATCTGAGCAGGCACTGATTGCTCGTTTAGGTGATGCACTTTCATCCACGGTGTTGATTGCTCCGCATCATGGGAGTAAGACTTCCTCAAGCAAAGCGTTTATACATCAGGTAAGTCCAGCGCTCACTATTTTTACAGTTGGATATCGAAATCGATTTGGACATCCTGCAAAGGAAGTGTTGACACGATATCGTATGTCAGGAAGTAAATTGTTATACAGTGATACAGATGGTGCCGTGTTGCTACAATTTACGAATAAAGGTGTTGAAGTAGAAACTTGGCGAATGAGAAACTTGGCGAATGTTGCACGGTCATTACTGGCAGCATGAGGTAGTACAGCGCTCACACTGAAATATAAATTCAGATCTTGCTGAATCAGGGGTGTCGGGTGAATTTACTTCAAGAGCAAGCTGGGCATAAGAATTGTGATTTCATTCTGCTTTCTGAAGACCAATATGGAATCCTGCAAAGCCTGGCATGACCATTTGGTCTATGGCCATACCAATTACTCGCCCGTCATAGGGGGAAGTTATCTCATTACGTATATTGGTAATAGGGTCTGTAACAATACCTAATAAACCGTTTTTAATGATTTCGTCACCGAGTTTGACATTGCTGAACAAGAAGCCTCCCTGATCAACGCGCACCCAGGAGGAATCATGATAAATTGACTCGGGTTCATCCTGGGAGTCCATATTATCAAGCATATCCAATTTGTTTAAAAGCACATGAATACTTTGTACCCCATGATTGACGGCTTCTTTTTGTAGGCTCTGGGATTTACCTGCTTCAAGTGTAACGGCTGGAATGCCTGCGTTTACTGCAGCCCGTCGTAGCGTACCTGAAACACCTTCGCTGTGCAGAACAACCGTGGCACCAAATCCATTAATCAATTTGGCGACACCTGTATTGTGTAAATCAGCTCTGATTTGTGGCAAATTGGTGCGATGAGAAGAGCCAGTGTGTAAATCTACTAAAAAATTACAATGACTAATGACTTCACTAAAAAATGAATAGGCAATACGCGAAGCTGAGCTACCCTGCGGGTTGCCAGGAAAGAACCGATTTAGATCACGCCGATCAGTCAGATAACGAGATGTGCGTTGAAAACCTTGTAAGTTAACAATGGGGACGCCAATGACTGCACCTGACAACTTTTCCGGGTTAAGGTTATAGAGAATGCGCCGTACAATTTCGATTCCATTGAGTTCATCACCATGTACTGCCGCAGTAAGACAGAATACTGGTCCTGTCTTGGCACCGTTTACGATGAGTACCGGGGTGGGTTGAGAAAGACCTTCAAATGATTGTTCAGGTAACCATGACAGTCTTGCAGCGGTTGCGGGTGGTACAGTTGCGTCTAATAACATTAACGATTGATTTGGTTGTGGTTCACTATTTCGATTGGATTCAACATGGGGCGCGAAAGCAACATGATTGAAGTTGATATTGTCAGTATTAATTTTACTTACAGTAATCGCTTTTGTTTGTTGCGCCAGTCCCCATTTTTGCGTCACGATTATAGCGATTGTGACGTATAAAATAGAGATAATAATTTTTTGGATGATGCGCTCAAATGCCATAGTAATATTCCTGTTGGTATCAATATTTCTAAAACTTTATAGTCAATCGATGTATTGTTTTGAAAATTTAATGTTTACTATTGCGTACCAAGAACTTTGTTAACTTTGATCAGGATAAATGTTTTATGTAGCATACCGACAAAGAATAGTAGGAGATAAAGCCGCTTATTTACCTTTTATCCCTACCTACTGCATAATGAGGAGTTCAAATATAAGCGGGAATGGCAAGGGTATATTGAGATGTCAGGTTATTTTTCAGATCAGAAATATTAAGAATCTCAGAGTTGTGGCATTAAAAAAACAAGGATATAAGTAACAATAATTTGCTTCCTAAAATCAGCAAAGCTTAACTTCAATTCGTTTACGTGCGGATGATTTGTATTTGTCAGTCAATTTCTAACTTATTTGGTCACTTTCTCATGGTGTTTAAAAAACAATTATACGTCATCTTATCAAGATTAATAGGACTTGTTGTGTTGTTGCTGATTAGCCTCTCCGTTACGGCTGATGATATTTGGATTGATGTGGACACGACTAAATATACCCTTTCGGTTATGCAGGGAGATATTGTTCAGGCAAGTTTTGAAAATATTGCCATTGGGCGCTTTGGAACCACTAGAGTAAAAATGAAAAATGATGATAAGACGCCGCTGGGTCGATTCAGAATCGGTTGGATCAATACAAAGAGCCGCTATTATCGATTTTTTGGCCTCGACTACCCGAACCGTGAGATGGCTAATCGTGCCTTGGATGAAAAAAGAATTTCAGAAAAAACTTGGTTATCTATTATACAGGCAGAAGATGTTGCCAAAACGCCTCCCCAGCATACGCCCATGGGAGGTTATATAGGCATACACGGTATTGGTAGGGGTGACGAAGCGGTGCATAACCAATTTAATTGGACAAATGGCTGTATTGCGTTGACCAATGAACAAATCGATGAGCTTGGAGTTTGGCTTCGCCCTGGGATAATGGTTGAAATCCATTAGTTAGATTAATTCTAATTTTTGTGACAGAAGCCATTTATTTTGCAGGGAAAATCAGCTAATATGTTTGTCATGTTACCGGTATTAAAAATATTAGTAGCTAATTTGTTTTGTGTTGTTGTTATTTTGCATCTTAAATAGAAAAATGCTGAGGAGATTAGAAATGAACGAAAAAATCAAATGCCCTGTACGTATGTTAATGTTAGCAGCCGTAATAGGTTCTTTTATTGGATTATCAGGTTGTGCAACAACGGACCGGGTAGATAGCATGCAGGCACAGATTGATACAATGGCAAGGGATGTTGCAGCAGCTAAGGCCGATGCTGCCGCAGTTAATGCTAAAGCAGATACTGCCGTGAATACTGCAAATTCAGCAGAGAATTTGGCGAATGAAGCGAATAGACGGTCGATAGAAACAGAAGCAAAAATTGACCGTATGTTTAAAAAGGCAATGTATAAATAATTTGCTACTGATGTAAAAAGCCCCTACAGGGGCTTTTTAATTTGGGGTTTTTTCGTAAGCCAAAACTGACAAGTTATATAAAACTAGCTTTCTCATATCTATTACCTCATACCTTAGAATAAGGTACCCTTTCTATAGCTTACTTCGAGATTAAAACAGGCAATCCGCTTTTGTCTGCGATTGCTTGTCTTAATACCTGATCGTCAATTTCTAGATTTAAAGCAGGATCCCCGTTAGTGTCATGTTCCTGCGCAAGAAAAGCAGCAATTGCTTCTGTTACGCTTTGCGAATAGTTTGAGTATTTTTCTTCATCCTCTTCTAACGGTGGATGTAGCTCTATAAACAACGAGCCAGTCAACCAGCCTAGCTTGATGGGCTGGTTGATTAGTTGCACCTGTGTTCCGATCGGGATTTGAGCAAACAGCGATTCAATATCTTCAGGATACATGCGGATACAACCAGCCGAAACACGCATGCCAACACCGTAGGGTTTGTGTGTGCCATGGATTAGATAGCTGCCATTGCCAGTACCTAAGCGCAGGGCAAAAAGACCCAGTGGATTGTTTGGCCCGGCTGGTACCACATCAGGGAGCGGGGGGTCACCTGCAGCAATAGCTGCATCTTTGAGTGATTGAGGTGGCGTCCAAGTGGGGTTTTTTTTCTTGCCGACGATTTTAGTTTTTCCTAATGGTGTTTCCCAATCCATTCTGCCTATACCCACTGGATGCGTAATAACAACAGGTTTTTCCCCTTTTTTAGGTATAGGAAAATAATAGAGTCGCATTTCTGCCAGATTGAGTACCAATCCCTTGCGCTCTGCTTGAGGAATGATATATCGATTCGGTAAGATAACTTCTGCGCCATCAACGGGTAACCAGCGGTCTACATTTGGATTGGCTAGAAGAATTTCAATCTGACCAATATCATGCCGACGTGCAATATCCAGTAGTGTTTCTGTGCGACTTGCTTCTGTGGTCTGAACTCGGCCAACAATGTCTATCTCAGGTGGCGGGAGTATCCATGTTTCAGATCTTGCGTCATCAATAATAGTGTAGGTTGATATAGCAATAAGGAATGTAATAATACTGTGCATAAGTG
This sequence comes from uncultured Nitrosomonas sp., assembly GCA_963975255.1. Lineage (GTDB taxonomy): Bacteria > Pseudomonadota > Gammaproteobacteria > Burkholderiales > Nitrosomonadaceae > Nitrosomonas. Next base: position 8,442 of record CAXBGL010000095.1, read on the forward strand.
ATGCCTTGTATGGTGAGCAAGTGATTGAAGTAATGAGTGGCCGTTGCAGAAAATTCTTTAAATATAGAATAATAAGAAAGAAATGTAAGTATAACTCAGTGTGTAAGTGTGTACTTATGATTCAATTTACTAAAAATTCATATAGGAGAAGGTTCAGGAAAGTGGCGAGAATATGCCATGTTCTAGTGTGTTCTATATCTGTTAGTTATTCCAATAGAGTTGAAGATGCCTGCCTAGTTTGCTAGGCCTAGCTCATAGTGACGTGAAAGATGGCGCAGCCAGATAAGAGTAAAAGACTTGCTGTGTAAGTAACCATACAAATAGAGCGGAGTGTTTTCATCATTGTAGAAGTCATTGCCATTCTCCTTTTCGGTGATGTGTTTGAAAACATAGCAGATAATTGAATGTAAAGGCATAGTAGAGAACTTAAGACTGACCATTCTTTTTGTGAATTGAGTAGGTAGTAGTGCTGTTATTTTTACATTTTAACTATTTTTAGTTTAGGCATATTGTGTGTATAGCTGATAGCTAAATATTAAGAAATGTAGTTGACTCTTTAACCGCTCATGTTTTTCTTCTTTTATAGGGTAAGACTAATACTTTCATTGTCGGGAAATCTGCGTTAGAATCCCTCATAAAATTTATGGACGTAATGGTTAAATTTGAACGACTATACGTGATAGATAGGTGTGATGCGGTTGCTTAAGTTGCACAGCAACATTACAATGGTCGTTGGAACGGGCTAAATTTAAGGAATTGCACAATTTGATGATTGTGCAATTCCTTAAGCAGGAAGGTCGGTACTTTTCGGCTTTTGTAAAGTAGGTGAAGTATATATTTAAAATAAAGAAGTAAATATTTAATAAGGAGATGGTAGTTATGAGCGAAGATAATAGAGGTACAGATGCGAGTGCTCTTAAATTAATTGGTTTGTGTACAGTTGGTTTTGTTATTATAGGGTTGATTGTTTTCAACGTTTTATAGTCCTTGTTTAAGCAAGAGGTCAGGTTAATTGAGATATAGATTCTGGAGTATCTAGAATTTTCCTTTGCAGTTTATATGTATTTTTTTGCATGATAGATTGTGTTAGAGTTTGTTTAAAACCTGTAAAATTAACTTGCCCCCTTGCTTTTTAATTATAATAATCGCTTAAAATATTCAAGTTGTTGCGTTAGCATTATTTCTTAAGATTAGTTTTTCTGCTACTTTTCTTTGATTATGCGCCAGGCTTTGGTACATAGTATTTATAATGTGACGATTTCTCTGTTGATAAGTCCTTGTAAGCATTTATTTTCCTGTCTGGATTCTTTTTTTTCTTTACCATGGATGTGTTCTTATATCCATCATGCGACCTGTCCTACATCACCACTTATCGTTTGTTTCAAAAAAGAGGGATACTATTAGAACATTTGAACGTTAGCTGTTTTTTTGTTCGGGTGTGGTGATTCCTTGTGTTTCATTTCCCTTGGCTTTGCTGTTTTTGTTATTTAGCTTTGCGCCACCCAACATTCTTTCAAAGAAACTTTCTGTTTCGTTTATTACGTATGTATTTAATTTATAGGACTCTGCTGAGTAGTTTCTTTGGTTTGGGGGTGCAACCAAATAATTGTCGTATTCTTTTTGTAGGTGCTGCGCGGTAAGTACCATATTTTGCCAGGCACTTCCCCATTGGAAACTTTGAGAAAATCCTGCAATTATTGTTAGCGACGCGGCTAAGATGGGTGTCCCCAGAGAAAACAGTGTCTTGGCTGTCTCAGAGTCTTTAATTATTTCCGACGAGGAAAGTGAGGCAACGAGTGTAACTAATGCGCCGAAAATAACGGTCAGCGATCGTGTTATTTTGTACCAGTTCTTATTTGTTCTGCTCGCATCCCAATAATAATTAATCGCTGCTTCGTATCTGTCCCGAATGTACTTATCCAATTCTGCTTCATTAGGCTCTTCCATTTTTTTCCTTGAGTAAGGTTGTTGTGAATAATAAATAGTAAGTAATATTACAATATTACTATTAGCCTGAATATTGTATTTGCTGATTCAATATTTAACTTACTTACTTACTTACTTAGTAAGTTACAGAATAAAATGAGAGAAATATGAGTTAAGCCAGACTATAATTTAGTATTGTTTAACCTCAAATAAGGGCCTGTCGCGTAATTCAATTGTGAGTGTATTTTCGTACAAAGGAGACTAT
>CAXBGL010000096.1:0-10630 GCA_963975255.1 uncultured Nitrosomonas sp.
AGAGTTAACAAAAACCAATAGTTAATTGCGACATAGCCTTTCAAACACTACGAGCTAGGTAGAGCAAGTTCCATGCCAATTGTTTATTATCTATTATTTTTAATAAGTTACAAGAAAGGCTGATTAAGCTTGAGCAATTAGTGTAAATTTTGTCGACATGTACTAAAGTACTAATAATGTTTGTTGAAACTACCGATTAATAGCTAAATGATATATTTATATAAATCACCTTCAATGTCATCAATGAGTCATAAATTACATTTCTGGTTAATACCTATTAATCAGCAGTTCCTGGTATCTATGGTTTGAGAATGTCGTGAACTTCTGGACTATTTACAATAAATAGCATTTGAAAGTTAGAGAATGGCAGTGACGAAATTTGCAGATAGGGACGCTTTGATTTTAATCTCGTGGCAATAAAAGCTGAAAGTGGAAAATCTGGATACTAATTTATAATAAGATGGCCGCATTCTTACGAGTACAAGCCACTATTATTTGGGGTTATTATTACTTGGTATTTATTTGTAACGGAATCCTTGCACAACTTCGCAAGAATATTAATGCCTAATGCCCATTATTTCTTATCGTTTTAATTGTTCATTTTCCAGAATCACACTGTTGATCTACTAATTACAAAAATGTGGGTTTCTTATTGCGCTATTCTTTTTTTAAATAAATTCCTAGCTTCAATGTAACCTCAAAATAAAGTGAGGGTACTTTGCAGAAACATGGGTAACTTTATGGGTAACTTCTAATTTCACAAAATAGGAATGTTGCAAACAAAGGGATTGTGTTAGTTTTATGAATCCCATCCTCCCGCCAATTAATAAGTATCCATGCGTGTTTCATGGCATAGGTATTTAATTTCCCATCAATTAACCCATCAATTAGATGGTAAAAAAACCCGCCGCATGGACGGGTTTGTAAATAATCACAAAATGTAAATATTAATTGTCGTATTTTTTAAGCGTTAGTTTTAAATGATCTGCATGTTTAAAAATATCATCGACACTATTAATTTCAAGGCGCTCTTCATCCTTATCCGTAAATACACCCAAATATTTCTGTGCATAATTAAAATGCAGTCGACAAATAGGCTTGCGGTTGTTGTCATCTAATAAAATACCGCAACAGCTTTTTGTGTCCCTCATAATTATACGTTTAGCATCAACTGATTCACGTAATATAGCTTTTACAATGTTATAAGTGTCTATTTCCTCTTGTGTAGTCTCGATAGCATTCTTTTCAGGCTGAATATTTTCTTGAGCCTCAATACTTGGTATAGATTCAGATTCATTAGCCGCTAAAGCGGATTTAAGGCGCTCATTCAAACGTTCGCTTATAAACTGGTTTCTTGCCTCTTTGACTATCTGTGTAAACTGCTCAATTACTGATTGTGTAAGACGACCATCGTATATTTTCGATGCGGAAAAACGAACAAAAGGTTCTGAAGGATTTTTAAGCTCTTCCTCTAGTATTTTCTTAATCGCACTGCTTGCGTAAGTGTAACCGACTAAGGTCTATCTGCAAATCACAACCCGGTTGCGTATAGATGGCGCATGACAGATAAAACTGTAGATATAAATTAAAGTGTTATCAACCCGTCCATGTGGCGGGGTTTTTATTTACTAATTGATGGGTTAATTGATGGGAAATTTACTTAACATGCTCTTAAACACGCATGGACACCTATTAATTGGCGGAGAGGATGGGATTCGAACCCATGTGCCAGGTTACCCTGACCAACTGATTTCGAGTCAGCGCCGTTATGACCACTTCGGTACCTCTCCATTTGTGGAACATGATTTTATCAGCTTTATTACACCTGTTTACAATGAACGGTGAAACACAGCTAGAAGGGTAAAACAAAAATTGGAGGGGGAGGGGGAGAGGGAAACCAAGTTCCCGTGCAAACACACAGGAACATGGACATGCGAGAGGGAACTAATTTTTTAATTTTAAATAAGTCTCAGATTAAGTGTCTGATACCATCACACCACGCATTTTCTGAATTGCCTTGGCTTCAATTTGACGCACACGTTCTGCGGACACACCTAATTCATCAGCCAGATCATGTAGCGTGGCAGTATCTTTCTCTTTTAACCAGCGTGCTTCAATAATATGGCGGCTGCGGTCATCCAGGCTATCCAGCGACTGCTTCAGACTTTCGCCGCGTAAGCGACTGGTTTGCTCCATTTCCAATACGTTAGATGGCTCAGAACCATCTGTCAGGTAAGCAATGGGACTATATGGCTCATCCTCATCTTCTGACAATGGTTCAAGCGAAATATCACGTCCGCTAAAACGCGTTTCCATTTCTATCACTTCTTCGGACTTGACGTTTAATTGCGCCGCCATGGCATCGACTTCGTGCGAGTTCATGGTATCAAGTCCCTGCTTCATGCTGCGCAGGTTAAAGAACAATTTGCGCTGCTGCTTGGTGGTGGCAATTTTAACCAACCGCCAATTACGCATAATATACTCATGAATCTCTGCTTTGATCCAATGCACTGCAAATGATACCAACCGCACACCGCGTTCTGGATCAAATCTTTTGACTGCTTTCATCAAACCAACGTTACCTTCTTGAATTAAGTCAGCTTGCGGTAGACCATAGCCCTGATAGCCACGGGCAACCGCCACCACAAAACGTAAATGCGGCAATATTAATTGCCGGGCAGCTTTAATATCATCATTGTCTCGTAAGCGTCTAGCCAACCTCTTTTCTTCCACTTGGGAAAGAATAGGAAACGAGTTAGCTGATTGAATATAGCTTTCAAGACTCCCGCCCATCGAAGGTATTGTTAAAGCATATGTCATATTTATTCCTTACCTCATTGTTATATCTACTCTTCAGGATAACTTATTTAACTAATTTTAGCACTCTCAAGCTAAGAGTGCCAACAATTTAAAAGGTTCCCGATTAAAGAACAAAACATTGTGCTTATTTGGGTTCAATCTGCCAGAGATGACTCACAACCGACAGTCGCGCACCCAACCACCCCAACCAAGCTGAGAAGACTAACAGACTGAGACTGTCCTCAGAAGAGAGATGCTGCAAATGAAAGTCTATTGTATAAAGCTGAGTAAGTGTTACCAACTCATCATTTGTGATCTGAATTATCAAAGCAATAATAAGCCATGCCATTACCCCGCCTGCAAATCCTTGAATAGCTCCAAAGTAGAGAAAAGGACGCTGTATGAAACTATCTGTTGCCCCAATTAACTTGGTCACTTCAATCTCTTCACGTTTAGTAAGAATTTGCAAACGGATTGTGTTGAACATAACTGCTATCAACGCAACACTTAATATGGTACCTAGTATGAGTACTACTAGCCGTCCAAGTTTAAGTAACGCATCCAATCGCTTGGCCCAATCAGAGTCAAATTGAACATATTCAATTTCAGACCACGCTTGCATGGATGTTTGCAATTGTTCAAGCACTTCAGAAGACGCATTCTGGGTATTAACCACAAAAGCATCTGGAAGTGGGTTATGTTCCAGGTCGCCGACCATATCGGTCCATTCACTACCTTGTTGCAATTGTAACAAAGCAACGTCCTTGGGAATGAATTGAAAACGCACTACCCGTTCATGCTGTTGCAGACGCTGTCTGACAGCTTCTACTGCCGTTTGATTTGCATTCAGCTTTAAATATAAGCTCAACTGCGGAGAATCTGCTATTTGTCCAGAGAGAGACTGCAAATTCTTCAGCAGCATGTAAGCACCCACTGGCAAACTAAAAGCAATACCCATTACAAGAATACCAAGCAGACTTGTAATGGGTGCCAACACAAGCCGCTTGAGTGTCAGAATAAATGTCTGCCAGTGTTGAATCAGCCAAACCTGTATCATGCGGTTAATTTTCCTTGCTTGAGAGCCAAAATCCGATGCTGAGTATCCTCTAACAATGTTGCATCATGGGTTGCAATTAAAACTGTCACGCCCACCTGATTAAATGATCTGAACATACCCATAATATCTTTTGCATAATCAATATCAAGATTACCCGTTGGCTCATCGGCAATTAGAATGGCAGGACGATGCACCACCGCACGTGCAATGCACAAGCGCTGCCTTTCCCCACCAGAAAGCGTGATGGGCAAAGTCTTTTCCTTTTTTAGTAAGCCTACTTTATCGAGTGCAGCACGTATGCGGCCTGCAATTACTTTGTGTTCAAAGCTGGCAATCTGCAAAGGCAACAAAACATTATCAAACACATTACGGTCAAATAAAATTTTTTGATCCTGGAAAATCAAACCAATGTTCCGCCGCAAGAAGGGAATGGCGCTGTGTTTGAGCTGACTCACATTTTGTCCGCTAATAATAATGTCACCTGTCGTCGGGCGCTCTATGGCAGCAATCAATTTTAGTAAGGTACTTTTTCCCGCGCCAGAATGACCCGTCACAAATACCATTTCACCCGCCTCAATGGTGAAATCTATATTCTTTAACGCATGGTGACCATCCGGAAAGCGTTTACTAACATTTTTGAAGCTGATCATATTGTGCATGTATTAGTGAGTAACGAAAGATCATCGTCATACAAAAATTAATCAAACAATGCTTCCACAAATTCCTTTGTGTCAAAAGGCCTTAAATCATCCAAGCCTTCCCCGACACCGATAAAACGTAATGCAGGTGGATTTTGTGGATATTGCCCAGAAATAGCAGCCACCACACCGCCCTTAGCCGTACCGTCAAGCTTGGTAAGCATCAATCCCGTCACACCGAGCGCGTCATCAAAAGCCTGAACCTGTGTGACTGCATTCTGTCCTGTGTTAGCATCCAGCACTAATAATACTTCGTGTGGCGCATTTGGCATGGCTTTGGCGATCACACGCTTTACTTTTTTGATTTCTTCCATCAAATGCAGTTGAGTAGTCAAACGTCCTGCTGTATCGGCTAAGACAATATCTATGCCGCGCGCTTTAGCCGAATTAACTGCATCAAAAATCACAGCAGCTGGGTCACTTTTTTTATCAGAATCATTCTCTGGAGCAATAACGGCAACATTGTTTCGCTCACCCCATACCATTAGTTGCTCACGTGCCGCAGCACGAAAAGTATCTCCTGCGGCAAGGAGTACTGATTTCCCCTGTAATTGAAAATACTTTGCCAGTTTTCCGATAGAAGTTGTTTTACCCACACCATTCACACCTGCTATCATAATTACAAATGGCTTTTCTATTGTCGTATCGAGTGGCTGTACCAGTGGTTGCAACATAGCAATCAACGCTTCTTGCAAAGCTTCCTTCAATTGTGCGGCATCTGTAAGTCCTTCACGTTTGACTTGTTTACGTAAACTATCGAGTAACACGCTGGTGGCTGCGACACCTGTATCAGCAGTTAGCAATATGGTTTCAAGTTCTTCATAAAGCGCTTCATCTATTTTGCCGCCACCAAACAAATCTGATAGCTGATTACCCAGATTTTGTCGCGTGCGAGAAAGCCCTTGCCTGATTTTACTGGTTAAACCAACTGGCTCAGATACAGCCTCCTTAGATTCATCAGGATTTTTTTTGGATTTTAAAAAACTAAACATTCTGGTAGGCTATTATATGCATTTGAATTTACAAACCCCGATTTTATTCTGTTTACTCAAACTTAGGTTAGTAAAAATGAAACCTATTCACCCTATTACTTTTTTTCTTGTTTGTTTGCAGGTTATGGTTTTGACTTTGGCAGCACCCATAGTCTTTGCCAATCCTCATGAATATATGCTCAACAACGGCCTGAAACTAATCGTCAAGGAAGATCACCGCTCTCCAGTTGTCGTATCTCAAATTTGGTACAAGGCTGGCAGTATTGATGAGCTCAATGGCACAACAGGTGTGGCACATGTCCTGGAACACATGATGTTCAAGGGCACAACAAATGTTCCTAGCGGGGAATTTTCAAAACGTATTGCGGCTGCAGGTGGACAAGAGAATGCCTTTACCAGCCGTGATTACACAGGATATTACCAACAATTACATAAACGAAGCCTACCCCTAGCCATGGAACTGGAATCTGACCGCATGCATAACCTGATCTTAACAGAAGAAGCATTTGCGAAAGAAATTCAAGTAGTCATGGAAGAAAGACGGTTACGCACCGATGACAACCCACATGCACTGGTATATGAAAAAATGATGGCAATCGCCTATCAATCACACCCTTACAAAAACCCAATTATCGGCTGGATGAACGACCTGAAAAATATGCACGTTCAAGATGCACAGGCGTGGTATAGCCGCTGGTATGCACCGAATAACGCCATATTGGTCGTCGTGGGTGATGTCGACCCTAAAGCGGTACTTGCCCTAGCAGAAAAATACTACGGTATAATTGAATCGCAACCACTCTTACCTTTAGCTTCACGTAAACCGCAAACTGAACCAACACAACTGGGCACTAAGCGGATAACAGTCAAAGCACCGGCAAAACTTCCCTACCTTATAATGGGCTATCATACACCGGTACTTCAGAATGTGGCTACTGACTGGGAGCCCTATGCACTGGAAATGTTGGCAGGGATACTAGATGGAAACGCTTCTGCGAGACTTAACAAAGCACTGGTACGTGAACGTCAAATTGCCAATTCAGCAGGGGCCAGTTATGACGCCACAGCACGGGGTCCCAGTATGTTTTATCTCAGCGGCACTCCACGTGAAGGAAAAACTATTGAGGAACTTGAAGAAGCTTTACGCCATGAGATAGAAATACTCATTCAGAAGGGTGTGACGGAAGAAGAACTCGCACGTGTTAAAGCTCAAATAGTAGCTGGCCATGTATTCCAACGTGATTCGATGTTTTCCCAGGCAATGCAGATCGGCAGGCTAGAAAGTATTGGACTGTCTCATCGTGATTTAGATACGATGCTGGAGAAATTGAAAACGGTAACTGCCGAACAAGTTCAAAGTGTGGCGAAAAAATATATACAGGATGACAGCCTAACCGTTGCAACACTTGATCCACAACCTCTGATACAAAAACGCGTCGTAGCGACACCAAGTAAAACACGTCATTAAAGGATAGAACTTAAGCAAGCTGCTGGTTTGCAACTCATTGTTTATGATAAAAATCAGGGATATCACTGGCAGGCAATAGGCTTACTGAAATAATAACCCTGCAGCAAGTTACAGGCAGTTGTTTCAATTGTAAGATTTGAAATGACTTGTGCACCTCCTGTATAAGGTAGATAGACAACTGTTGAACAGACAAACTGTATTCTCCGTACCAGTACAATTGTCTGTTCTAAACTATCTTAGATCCTTGTTAATGGTTTTTCACAAAATCAACAAGCTTTTGATATGTAAATAAGTGATCCTGATCTTTTAGTGGTATGTGACACTGTGCGCAGTTTAGATCATTACTTTTTTCTGTGCCATCAGGATTGTAAAGTGCAAAACCCCAATTACCCGCCCGATTTTCCTGTGGATAATTATCACTCCAATTACTTCTTTTTTCCATAACAGCAATTGCCGCCAGTGAATCGATTTCGAAAACATCATTATTTCCAGGAATGGGCTTGCCGTCAGCATCCAGCTTAGGTTTATAAATTTCCATAACGACAATGGAACCAGAATCTGCTTGCTTCCCTTGCTTATAGCTAGCAATAGTGGTCTCGTTAGCATAAAACTTGCCTACTTGTTTTTGATTGGCTCGCGTTGCAGTCGCATATTTTGTAAAAGATTCTTCATAGCCTGTGGGGAATTTAACAAATTCAGGGTCTCCGCCTGCATAGGCATAGAAAGGTGAGACGGCTAATATCATAGCGATAATTCTCAATAGGTATTTCACGTTTTACTCTCCTTATTCATTATTGTTCATGGTCAAGCATGTGGTTTAAAGGTTAAAAAACACCGAACTTTAAAAAACTTATAAAATAATATTATGCGTCAGTACACGCAGCTATCTCCGTAGCTTTAGACAGTATTATATGCCAGTACCCAACAATAAAAACCAATGTAATAATAATTTTGTATGGGCTCACACGCGATCTGACATCTTCGGCACATAAATGCCGTTTTAGTTAGGGGCGACCATTCCATTAGTCTCGGCCCACTGAAGTCACTCACCACATATATGCAAATGACAGCATGCCATGAGTAAGCAGACCGTTGACTCCATTGAGTCAACTCAATTTATCATCTGAACCACTGGAAAATCCAGTTTTTCGATATTTAAAACAAAAGATCAGCCTACTTACTGTATGGCGCCGCTTCGTGACCAATCGACATATAAAGTACCCCGCAGCAAGCTGACGGGGTATTGGTGCTGAAACTGGCTAAAACAATGCTAATTGATGCTCCACTTTGCTGAGAACATGAGACGGTTCGCATGACCTTTCTGTCCATCCTTGTTCTCACGCTGGCCCCAGGTATATTCGATACCAACATCAAGCGGTTTGAGCGGACTATAAATCAAATTTGCGCTTGTATGGAGCACACTTTTTAAAGCGCTGAAAGATTCGATAGATCGGTTAAAAAACCTTGCGTGACTTCCCATTAGGGTTGAACGTAAAGTATTCGTCCACCAATGTTGGTACGCACCATAAGCACCATAAACTCTTGATAAATCCATATCTTGCGTAGCAATGTTGTAGGTCGCGTCAGCACCACCCGAGACAATATAACGTCCAATACCCTCGCCTCCATTGAACTGGAATTTAAAGTTGTCTTTAGTATCTGGCACCATTAACATACCAGACAGGTTTAAGCCCCAGCCAAATGCCGAAGCCGAGTCGATAACCGTGCCACTCGTTGCCTCAGCCTTTACCTGACGAGCAACCATCGCGCCCATTAAGTGGCCCCAGTTATCGTTGAAATCCACCCGTCCCACGGCGTCGGGCCATTCCGACTTACCGTTACCGTTGCTCACTTTGTTGTCGGGCTGCTCGACAGCGAGCGACGCGATCCAGCGCTTCGCCTCATCAAGCTCTGTCGAGAGACGAAAAAGACCCTGCTGGACAAAAACATAACTGGCTGGACCTGCATTATCGAGCACCTCGGGCCAAGCTTTATTATCCATAAAGGTCGAGTTTGCCTGCCCAAAGGTGAAGGCTGTTCCGGGAATGAGGCCAACTCCGGTCACATAAGCCTGACGAAGACGCACCTTCGGTCCATCCGAGTTATCCGAACTACCAAACCAATCGGCCGAAAGAAAGGTGCTGTATTTTCCCAACGCCGTGTCTGTTCGCGTTTCAAAGATCATCCGTGTCGTCCGTGGGTCAAACTCCGTGTTCGAGTCACGGTCTGTAGGAACCGGAATCTTGCTCGCCGAAAAAGCGCCGAAATTCGAGCCCGATTGCTGGAAATCATGAATGGCGTCCAATTGGATGAACCCACCAAACCTGATGGCGGTATTATAACCCGGCAAGTCGATCCAGCCGTCATCAGATCCTGTCCCCTGTAGCCTGTTTCTGGGATCTCGGCTAATATTGTCGAACGCTGTCGTCCACTCCTGCTTCTGTTTTTTTTGCTCTTCCTTAAGGAAAGCTATGTCAGCCTTCTTTTTCTCAAGTTGCTCTGCAAACTTTTCCTGGTTAGCCTTCTTTTTCTCAAGTTGCTCTGCAAACTTTTCCTGCTTCGCCTCTCCTCTATCAAGTCTTTCCTCAAATTTCGCCTGCTCCGCCTTGAGTTCTTGCAACATGGCCTCTACCCGTTTGACTTTCTCCGCGAGCTTCTCCCTTTCATTTTGAAGTGATTCAAGTGAGGAGGATGCTTGTTGAGCCTGTGCTGGAAAAACCGAGAATCCTACGGCCAAAGGGAACACCCAAAATACGCCCAAAGCAAGACTACAAAATAGGGTACGGGAATAAATTCCTAAATTGGCTTGAAGGTGGCACTTATTACGAGAATTAAACACAATTATCTTAAAAAACAAATTAGTAAAAATCTTGCGAATATTCATATCATTTAATAAATTTTGGTTAAGTTAATGGAATTTACAACAAAAAATCGACTATCCCCGCTACTTACGATGGGGATAGCCGATTGAATTTACAATAAAAAACGACCACCCCCGCTACTTACGACGGAGATAGTCGTTTTCTACTGCGTATCAGTCACCCAGGAAACAAAAACGCCCCTCAACGGGGCGAATAAGTTGACCATAGATAGATTAAATAAATTTAGAAATTTCTTCTTTTGTTACCTTGTTATGTATAACTTTATAAAAACAAAGCAGATTATAACATGTTTAAATTTTTCATCCATTATATTTGCGCATCGCGTTTTTGGCTCCAATGCGTCGTTAGGAGCAAAATGGATTGATTTATAAAATAAAGAATTGACTTTTATAGCGTGCGAATTGGCGTAGCCAAGTAATTATCTGTAGTGTTCATAAAAGGAACCTTTTCTGTCCCAACACGTCTAACTGAAAGATCACGCGGAGTATCTATGAAAATGCACGTGACGTGGCGCGAGCGATTAACCAATCACCAGCGTACGAACATTCCTTGCATGAACGCAAGAAAGTAGAAATGGTTTTTGCTCATATGAAACGAAATCTGAAAATGGAACGGTTACGTTTGAGGGGGCTTAAAAGTGCCAATGATGAGTTTATTTTGACAGCCATTGCTCAAAATTTAAGGCGGCTTGCTAGGATATTTAAGGCTATGTCACAATTAAATGTTGAATTTGA
>CAXBGL010000097.1:0-10552 GCA_963975255.1 uncultured Nitrosomonas sp.
TCAATAATTAAAGTACAATTAGAGAGTTAACAAAAACCAATAGTTAATTGCGACCTAGCCTTGTTTTAGAATTCGAGGGTTATTCAATAAGACGCCATGAAAAATATCACACATCCGCTAGTGCGTATTGTTCGCTTGGCTCGCCTGCTTATCCATGTCATTTCTGGACTGTTTCAGTCGATTGTTTATCCCTATCGCTCTCGGTCTACACAACACCGTATGATGCAAAATTGGGCGGTCAGTTTTTTGCGTATACTTAATATTAAATTGAATTGCAGCGGCAAGCTGCCAACCACAGATGAACAGCGGGTACTATTTGTATCCAATCATGTTTCCTGGCTGGATATTTGTGTGCTGATGGCAACTTGCCCGACACGTTTCGTGTCTAAATCTGAAATCCGTAGCTGGCCCATAGTGGGCGCATTAAGTCGGAATGTCGGAACATTATTTATTGAGCGTGCTAAACGCAGTGACACCTTGCGTATTAATCAAAGCATCCGTAACGTACTGATGGCGGGGGATCGTGTAACAGTATTTCCTGAGGGGACAACCGGTGACGGTACGATTCTGGGGCATTTTCATGCATCCTTGTTACAATCAGCCGTAACAGAGGATATCTTGTTACGTCCCTTGGCAATTTGTTATCGTAATATGGCAGGGGAAATTAGTCAGGAAGCGGCGTATGTTGAGCCATCTTTATTGTTATCATTACGTCGGATACTCAGTCAAACCAGGATTGATGTAACCTTGGCGTTTATTGATCCGATCAGTAGTTGCGGGAAAAATCGGCGAGAACTGGCGCGTTTGACTGAGCGGGCAATTGCTAACGAACTGTCTCTTTCTGTTGCGCACAGGGAACCTGGAAAATTTTCCGATCTTCCAAACGAATAGCGGTCAAACTGCCGCCCCATAAACAACCCGTATCCAACGCAATCAGATTGTCCTTAATGTTCAAACCCTGTGCTGACCAATGGCCACAAACGATGGTCGCCTTTTTGCTGGTGCGCTTGGGTGTTTCAAACCAGGGTAGATAACCCGTTGGGATCGCTTGCAGGTTGCCTTTAAAAGAGAGATTCATTTTCCCGTCAGGGGTACAGATACGCATACGTGTCATGGCATTAACAATTACCCGCAAACGCGCATAGCCTTCCCAGTCATCTTGCCAATAATTCGGTTTATTACCATAGAGTTGCGAAAAAACTGCGTGAAAATTCTCTTTGCGTAATGTCGTTTCAACTTCTTGTGCAAGTGCCACAGCCTGTGTCACACTCCATGTCGGCAACAAACCAGCATGTACCATGACATAGTCTTCATCTTTATGGATAAGCTTCTGATGCCGCAACCAATGCAGTAATTCATCGCGATCAGGGGCATTCAGGATGGGCTGCAAGGTGTCACCGGGATGCGATTTGGCGAGACCCGCAGCAACCATGAGCAAATGCAAATCATGATTACCGAGCACCATGATTACCGCATCACCCGCTTGCTTAATAAAACGCAACAATGATAGAGAATCTGGGCCACGGTTGACAATGTCTCCCACCAGCCACAACTTATCCCGCGTTATATTAAAACGAATTAGATCTAAAAGCTGTTGGAACGACGCGTAGCAGCCCTGTAGATCACCTATTGCGTACGTAGCCACTGCATCATGGTTGCACCCGTTTCTCACCCACTTTATTGATACTTATCATACTCAGCACTAACGCAAACTCAGTACATCTTGCATATCAAACAAACCATTTTTTTTATGCGCCAGGAAACGGCTAGCACGTAATGCGCCCATTGCAAATGTCATACGGCTCGTGGCTTTATGAACAATTTCAACGCGTTCACCTGTTCCTGCAAACATGGCCGTATGCTCGCCAACAATATCACCACCTCGAATAGTTGAAAAACCAATCGTGTCGGCTTGTCGTTCACCCGTCAGCCCCTCACGTCCATAAACAGCGACCTTTTCCAAGTCTCTATGCAGCGCTTCCGCAACCACTTCACCCATACGCAATGCGGTACCTGAAGGCGCATCAATTTTATGCCGATGATGCGCTTCGATAATTTCTACGTCGTAGCCCTCATTCAACACTTTGGCCGCGATTTCCAGCAATTTAAAGGTAACGTTGACCCCCACACTCATGTTTGGCGCAAATACGATCGCAATATCTTGTGATGCTGCTTTAAGTGTCGCCTTTTCTTCTCCTGAAAAACCAGTCGTACCGATCACCATTTTTACACCTGCAGCACGACATACTGCAAGATGCGCGAGTGTCCCTTCAGGACGCGTAAAATCAATTAACACATCACATTTAGGCAGCGTAGTCGTAAAATCACTCGCCACATTAACACCACAACTGGCACCAATCAATTCGCCCGCATCTTTATGCAAATAAGGACTGTCGACGCGCTCCAGCGCAACAGACAGTTGCATATCAGGTGCCTGTGTCACCACTTCTAATAATGCACGGCCCATACGCCCGGCACTCCCAGCAATCGCAATTTTTTGTGTTGTCATTTTAATTCTATAAAAATTATCTGAAAATTGTCAGACCTCAGTCGTCACAGCGAGCAGAATAAAAAAAGAGTATCAATTTGGCCTATTCTAAGTTACACAATACCATCAGGTTATATATGAATCACTTTCCCCTCTTTTTTCTAATTATGCAGCAATCAGTCTTAAATCCAACAGAGCACTAGAATATTGTTTTAAAAATTTAATTGTAAATAGCGTGTTTCTCGCAATCATTCAGACTACCATCTTTGATTGCAGGAGGAATAATGAAGAACTCATTCTCATACATGCGAAATAAGTATGTATGCCTGACACAGTTATGGGCATCTCTGAATATCCATATTTCGTCACAATACTTCGTTGCTCACAAAAATTATTTTCTTACCTATCAGTTATATGCTGCGTCAATAATTTTTGCTCCCACCTTGTCTGATTTAGAACTCCGAATTTTTAGAGCCTCCCTTATAACGACAAACAAAAGCAAAAAATATTCTTACAAAATATTGATTGCAATCTTTTGCTTTTGATTAAAATCCTGGATCGATATTACTATCCTGGTATTCTTGATTATCTTGAGTACCATGTTGGGGAGTATACTCAACAGGATCATATTTAGTTGAATCTTTCGAAGTCAACAAATGATTTTCAATATTTATTAGTTTTTCTTCTTCAAAAAATACAGTCAGTCTCTCTTGTTCAAGCAATCTTCCCTTTTCTCGCCTTACATATACATAATCCCAACGATTATTACGAAAAGCATCAACTATCAGTGGCGAACCCAATACAAAGCGAACTTGTGCCTCAGTCATACCGAGCTTTAATTTCTCCACCATTTCTGCATCTACAACATTCCCTTGCTGCACATCGATTCTGTAAAGGATGGGAGGAACAAACGAACACCCTACAAGTATTAGCAAAGCAAGCAATGCGATTATTTTTACAACCATTTTATTGATATCATATGTTTCCAAAGTAAATCCAGCACTATATGATACAGTAAATCATTTATTGGATATAACCATGAGCAACTCAGACGACTCGAAAAATATAGATCTTAAAGCGATTGGTCTCAAAACAACACTACCTCGCCTTAAGATACTTGATTTATTTGAAAATAGTGCTGTACGACATCTATCAGCTGAAGATGTATACAAAGAATTAATTAATGAAGGTGAAGACATTGGTCTCGCCACAGTCTACCGTGTACTCACTCAATTTGAACAAGCAGGCTTGTTACAACGTCACCATTTTGAAAGTGGTAAAGCGGTATTTGAACTAAACACTAGCGGACATCACGACCACCTGGTCTGCCTACAATGCGGTCGTGTTGAAGAATTTTATGATGCAGAGATTGAAAAACGTCAGATCAAAATTGCCATAGATCGGGGTTTCACGCTCCAGGATCATTCATTATCTCTTTATGCAGATTGTGTTAAATCAAAGTGTCCACATAAGAAATAGTAATAAATTTATCATAACAATGCATGATAATCTGTTTTGTTACTAAGAGCTATTAGGAAAATATGTTAGCACTTAATATTTCTACCCATTTCACCTGCTCCAGAGATACTGGTCTACCTACCCCATACCGTAGACTAGGATATTGGCTCATTGCATTAGGTATTTTAGTGGCTCATCATCTGGTATTTATAGACCCAGCACAAGCCAGTAACACCAATTTTTCAGAATGTATTGCAAAACTAAAATCTAAAGCACAAACCGCAGGTATTTCTACGGCAACCGTGCATCAGGTTCTAGGTAAAGCAAAACATATTCAGCGCGTGATAGATTTAGATCGCCGCCAACCTGAATTTACCCAAACCTTTGCAAACTATTTCAACAAACGCGTCAGTGCAGATCGCATCAAACGTGGCCAAGCATTACTGGTTAAATACCGACCACTATTGGAACAAATCCAGCGAAAGACTGGCGTGCCACCACACTACCTGCTTGCATTCTGGGGTCTAGAAACCAACTATGGTGGCTACTTGGGAAGCATGTCCACACCCAACTCATTAGCCACCCTCGCTTGTGATGCACGACGTAATAGCTACTTTACGAACGAACTGCTGAACGCATTACGTATTATCGATGCGGGAGATATTCCGGCAGACCGTATGTTCGGCTCTTGGGCAGGTGCGATGGGGCATATGCAATTTATGCCGACAACCTATTTACGTTACGCTTTAGATGGTGATGGCGATGGTCGTCGAGACTTATGGAGAAGCATCCATGATGCACTCGCTTCAGCAGCTAACTTCTTGCAACAACTGGGTTGGGTTTCTGATTTACACTGGGGACAAGAAGTACAACTACCTTTGTCTTTTGATTATTTACTTGCTGGCAGAAATCATTCTTTAAGCTTGGTTGACTGGGCAAGGCATGGTGTCGTTACGGCATCGGGATCAGCGCTACCGCCACTTGAACACAAAGCAGCACTATTGGTTCCTGCGGGTCACCATGGCCCCGCCTTTCTAGTCTCAGAGAATTTTGATATTATTATGCGCTGGAATTACTCTGAATTCTATGCGTTATCTGTCGGACACCTGGCAGATAGGATTGCTGGTGCACCAGCGCTGCATCGCTCGCCACCCGCCGACAGCCTAAAAATAACGCAGAAGCAAGTACATCAACTTCAGCTGGACCTCACTACATTGGGCATTGATGTGGGTGAAGTAGATGGTGTATTCGGTCCTGCCACACGCAATGCACTCAGTCATTTTCAGAAAAATACCCAACGAATTGCAGATGGCTATCTTGATACAGAGTTACTGGCTGCTATTCGCAAGGCGGCAGCCAGTCATTCACAAACCCACTCAGTCACTGATCAAGACACTTCCATAGATAATTCAACCAATAGACATTAAAGAAGGCTATGTCACAATTAAATGTTGAATTTGATTTAAGAATTTATAAAACCCTTATTAACCATTGACTTGATAGTCTCAATAATTAAAGTACAATTAGAGAGTTAACAAAAACCAATAGTTAATTGCGACATAGCCTTAAAATAGGTATTAATGAACCTAAGAATCAAAGGACGCTTGGATTTATCCAGGAATAATTTTTATAAACTTTCAGCATACTCTCAGTATCAACCCTGGTTCATTTCAGACCATTGCTCAGGGGTCAATGTTTTCATTGATAGTGCGTGGATCTCTTGCTTCATCTTATCTCCAAGTGCTGTGTAAACAAGTTGATGTTGTTTAATCATATTTTTACCCTGAAATTCTGCGCTAACAATAATGGCATTAAAATGCTGGCCATCATCACCTTCCACTTGAATCCACTCACAGGGTAGCGATGATTCGATCGAATGCTTTATTTTTTCAGCTGTAATCATTCCAATTTCCTTCATGTGTGTACTGCTCAAAAAATGATAAAAAGTTAAGCAATTTAAATATTAAAAGTTTAATGTCTTAATTTATAACCCACTTTTAGCATTTGAATCGTCAGAACTGATATTCCAATAAGACATGTTGCCACAACGACTAGACTAAAGTAGGGAGACATATCCGACACACCAAAAAATCCATAGCGAAACCCATCAATCATATAAAAGAATGGATTGAAATGAGATACATGCTGCCAAATAGATGGTAGTGAATGAATTGTATAAAATACACCAGATACGAATGTTAAAGGCATGATAATAAAATTCTGGAATGTGGCAAGCTGATCAAACTTTTCTGCCCAGATACCTGCTATTACTCCTAGTGCGCCCAATAAAGCACTGCCCATAATTACAAATAATAGCGCCCATAACGGTAATTGTAGCGGAATATCAAAGAAAAACAGTGTGGTCAAGTAAACGCCTGCGCCAACCAGCAATCCCCGTACAATTGCCGCTAAAATATATGCAAAAAATATTTCCAGATAAGACAGCGGCGACAACAAAACAAATACAATATTACCGCTGATCTTTGATTGAATCAGACTAGATGATGAATTTGCAAACGCATTTTGTATCACAGCCATCATGATCAAACCAGGAATTAAAAATACTGGGTAAACCACATCGGGATATACTTCTGCATGCGCTTCTAGCATATGGAAGAATATTAGCAAATAAAGTAAGGTAGAGACGATTGGTGCCAATATGGTCTGCAAACCAACTTTCCAGAAACGGAGTAATTCCTTATTCAGTAATGTAAAAAACCCCGTCATTTTGGTTCGATTCCACTACTTCTCATTTTGTTTACAAAAACTTCCTCTAAATCGAGCTGTAATATTTGCATATCCAGCACCTGTATACTTTTTTTACGTAATGTCGCCAATACAGATTCAATCTGGGCATAATTGTCTATTTTCAGAATATGAAAGCCCTCATGATAACGCACCAATATTTCTTTCAGATCTGACGGAAGCAGATCAGGAGATAATTTTAACCGTATAGAATGCCCGACCGCATTGCCAACAAGATTTTGCATACTGTCGAGCGCAATAATTTTTCCTTGTTTCAACATTGCCACTCGATTACATAATGCCTCAGCTTCATCTAGATAGTGTGTCGTCAGCACAATTGTGTGGCCATATTGGTTCAACTGTTTGATAAAATCCCAGAGTGTTTGGCGTAATTCCACATCTACACCTGCTGTTGGTTCATCCAGTATAATCACTGGCGGCTTATGTACTAGCGCTTGAGCCACTAATACACGTCGTTTCATCCCACCAGAAAGTGCACGCATGTTCGTATTGGCCTGATCAGCAAGACCCAAATGATGGATAACCTCATCAATCCAGAGATCATTATTACTGATTCCATAATAACCTGACTGAATCACCAATGCTTCACGTACAGTAAAAAACGGATCAAATACCAGTTCCTGGGGAACCACGCCCAATATACGCCGCGCATCTTGATACTGGGTAATCACGTCATGCCCCATTACTTTCACGCTGCCACTACTGGCTTGGGACAAGCCAGCAATGATACTAATAAGTGTTGTCTTTCCTGCACCATTAGGACCCAGCAAGGCAAAAAATTCACCCGTCTGAACTTCAAGGTCAACATCTGCCAAGGCACATACTGTGCCAAAGTGTTTACACACTTGCTTGACTTCAATGGCTAAAACCATCAAGAAAACAAAAAGGAAAAGAGTCTAATTCGGAACATCAATAGATAAACAAGACGATAATCGGCTCAGTCAACTGGATTATTACTGATAACACGTGGGATTAGTTCTGAAACACCATACAATTGAATCAAACTCTCTAAAGACTTAGGTATGTTGATAAATTGTAGTGAATGACCATTGTTGCCTGCTTTGCGCAACCATTCCAGTAACATAGCAATGACAGATGAATCTACTTCCGTCACTTTTTCCAGATCAACTACTAGCTGATCGCCATCAAATAAATCAGCCCCTTGCTGTGTTAAGGCCACCACATTATCTGTGGTAACACTCCCCTGGACATTTATTTTACCCGCTTCACGTAAAACCATATCAACAAGCTCTTATCAATTCTGAAATTAACCGTTTTCTCTATTTACCTAGCAAAGAATGATTTTTTTCTGTGAGTTTCTTGATCAATCCTTCTACGCCACCTTTGCGAATCTGACTGTTAAAAGAACCACGATAATTTGTAACCAAGCTCACACCTGCCACTGTCACATCATATACTTTCCAGCCGTCCGGTTTTTTTTTCATATCGTAATTAATGTGTACGGGCTGCTTTCCTTTTCCCTGTATAATCTGAGTCTTAACTGTCGCATCGACATCATCTCCCAACGCCGCTAATGGACTAACTTTAACAATCTCATCGCGATAACTCGATAACGCGTTCGAGTAAGTACGCACCAATAGGGTACGAAATTCCTCAACCAATTCATTCTGTTGCTCAGGCGCAGCTTTTTTCCAGTTTTTACCCATTGCGAGTTGCGTCATACGCGTAAAGTCAAAGTGGGGCAATATCTTGTTTTTTATTAAACTATGAATTCTGTCTTTATTTCCTGCTTTAATATCTTCATCCTGATTAATAATACTCATCACTTCTTGCACTGTCCGATCTACCAGTTTATCGGGAGCAATTTCCATTGCCCATACTGGATGCACTAACCAAAATAAAGCAAATAATGTAGTCGTTACAAGATATTTTTTCATAGTTTCCTCACCAAATTTTCTCGAAATTATGTAATCAATTTAACATGAAAGTTGCTCGCACTCCATCAAGGTTTAGAGACGCCCCCAAGTTATGATTGATGGAATACTGGTTACGGACAGAAACGTTTATTATCAAAAGTCATCATCTTCAGCGGCTTTATCAAACAAAAACTGTCCGATCATATCTTCCAATACAATGGCAGAATTAGTTTTCTTGATTTTATCACCATCTTCCAACATGACTTGATCACCACCCGCCGCCAAACCGATGTATTGTTCTCCCAACAGACCAGCCGTCAGCACGCTGGCAAATGTATCCTTGGGAAATTGATAACGGTTATCCATACTCATGGTAACTATCGCATCGTAAGTCTCCAGACTGAACTGAATATCGGTCACACGTCCTACCACAACACCCGCGCTTTTTACTGGTGCCCTGGTCTTCAGGCCGCCAATATTCTCAAAATTTCCTAACAATACGTAGCTCTTTGATGTGCTATAAGTGTTTAGATTGCCCACTTTTAGGCTTAAAATCAATAACGCACCAATTCCTAAAATAACAAACAACCCCACCCAAAAATCTATTGTTGCCCGCTGCATCAGCTCACTCCTCTAAACATAAAAGCGGTCAAGATAAAATCAAGTCCTAAGATTGCTAATGACGAAGTAACCACGGTACGCGTTGTCGCACCTGAAACACCTTCTGCAGTAGGTGGTGCATCATAACCTTCAAATACGGAAATTGCCGTGACCGCTACACCAAAAAAACAACTTTTAATAAAACCATTTAATATGTCCTGCCTGAAATCAACCGCATTCTGCATTTGCGACCAGAATGATCCTTCATCAACACCAATAAACACCACCGTTACTAAATAACCACCAAATACGCCCATCACTGAGAACATAGCTGCTAAAAGAGGCATCGAAATCACACCAGCCCAGAAACGTGGTGCAACGACACGTGCAATAGGATCCACAGCCATCATACCCATGGCAGCCAATTGCTCAGTTGCTTTCATCAGACCAATCTCTGCAGTAATAGCTGAACCTGCACGGCTTGCAAATAGCAATGCAGCAACGACTGGTCCAAGTTCACGCACCAGTGACAACGCAACCAGGGAGCCTACAGCCGTTTCTGAGCCATACTTTTGTAGCGTTTCATAGCCTTGCAGCCCCAATACCATGCCGACAAATAGTCCTGATACCAGTATGATAATTAAAGACAGAACTCCTGTGAAATAAAGTTCCCGTATCACTAAACTGAAACGTTGTAGACTCGTACCAGACTTCAATAATACCAGTATAAAAAAACGGCTTGCATAACCTAATTGCCAAACACTGTCAATCGCACGGTGACCAATACTTTGAATGTTGGAAATAATGCGTCTAGGCAAGATTATCCTCCAGAATAAACAACCCCGTGGCAAGACCACGGGGTATTAAAAAAGTGTAAGTTGACGCAGCTCTTCTTTTGACTTGCCTTGGTTCTT
The DNA here is from genome assembly GCA_963975255.1 of uncultured Nitrosomonas sp. GTDB lineage: Bacteria > Pseudomonadota > Gammaproteobacteria > Burkholderiales > Nitrosomonadaceae > Nitrosomonas. Next base: position 10,104 of record CAXBGL010000097.1, read on the forward strand.
CACATATCGCTCAACCACACCCCAATCAGCTCTTTCCCCAACAGTTGCAACATAATAACCATCCGCCCAAAACTCACCGCCCCACAGGTCTCGTTTCAAATCCGGCTTCCTCTTAAACAATTCCCGTGCCGTAATGCTTTTGAACACCCTTACAATCTGACCCGGTGCAATTTTCGGATGAGCCGTACAAAGTAAATGCACATGGTCTTTGTCGCAACCAAGCTGTTCAAACTCCATATCATATCGCTCTTCTATCCCTGTCGCAGTACTCAGGATGATATTTACAACCGAATCATCTAATAAGCCTCGCCTGTATTTCACAGGAAATACAATATGATAGTGTATCTGCCACGCACAGTGGCTCGCCTTCTCTACAACATTTCGCATTCCAACATTCTAAAGACTAATTAGATCCCCGTGGCAAGACCACGGGGAATCACAAGTTGAAG
>CAXBGL010000098.1:0-10397 GCA_963975255.1 uncultured Nitrosomonas sp.
GGGGATCTAATTAGTCTTTAGAATGTTGGAATGCGAAATGTTGTAGAGAAGGCGCAAAAATGGGTAATTTTGCACATAATACCGGAGAGGGGAGTGTCAGCCCTTTTCACCTCGAGCATAATGGGGATTTAATTTGGCAAATTGGAACGGGTTATTTTGGTTGTCGAACAGAGGAGGGACTGTTTTGTGAAGATACTTTCGTAAAAACAGCTGCACATGAAAATATAAAAATGGTTGAAATTAAGTTATCTCAAGGTGCAAAGCCTGGCCATGGCGGAATTTTGCCAGCAGCAAAGAATTCTCCAGCCATTGCTATGATTCGTGGCGTTAAACCTTATACAAATATTGATTCTCCACCAGCACATAGTGCCTTTTCGACGCCGATTGAAATGATGATGTTTATCAAAAAATTACGGGATCTATCGGAAGGAAAGCCTATAGGCTTTAAACTCTGTGTAGGGAGGCCCAGTGATTTTGTTGCGATGTGCAAGGCAATGATTAAAACGGGGATTCACCCAGATTTTATTACTGTTGATGGCGCAGAGGGTGGAACAGGTGCGGCACCTCTTGAATTCAGTAATTCCGTGGGCATGCCTTTAAGGGAAGGGCTGCGTCTGGTTTGTGATGTCCTAGTGGGTTTTGACCTTAAGAAAGATATTAAAGTGATCGCATCAGGAAAAGTTTTTTCAGGTTTTCATATTGCCAGATTGCTGAGCATTGGCGCGGATTTATGTTATAGCGCACGTGGCATGATGCTGGCACTGGGTTGCGTACAGTCCTTGATTTGTAATACCAATGAATGCCCCACTGGCATTGCTACACAGAAAGAAAGTCTAATTAAAGGGCTTGTTGTATCAGACAAATCAGAGAGAGTCGCAAATTTTCACCAGCAAACAGTTAAAGCATTTATGGAGATTATTTCTGCAGCAGGTTTGACTGACACGACACAAATTAATCGAACCCATGTATTTAAGCGAGTTGACCAGGCTTGTATTAAACGATATGACGAGTTGTTTCCATATCTTACGCCAGGGTGCTTATTGTCTGAACCTTATCCGGAATATCTTGAGCGGGATATTAAAGAGGCCACAGCAAAAAGTTTTTATCCAGAGCATACGATAGCTAGTCACGATGAAGGAACGGATGCTGTTTATTTAAAAAAATATAATTCTGTGGAGCAAAGTAATGAAAGCCTCTGATATTTTTGTTAAGGCGTTGGAAGCGGAGGGGGTAGAATATATTTTTGGTATTCCCGGCGAAGAAAATCTCGATCTTCTAAACTCCCTAAAGGATTCTTCAATCAAGCTTATTCTGACTCGTCATGAGCAAGCAGCTGGATTTATGGCGGCAACATATGGTCGTTTAACAGGGAAAGCCGGTGTTGCCATGGCGACCTTAGGACCCGGGGCAACTAACCTTGTTACGGCTGCTGCCTATGCCCAACTTGGGGCAATGCCAATGATGATGATTACTGGACAAAAACCGATCAAAACCAGTAAACAAGGACGTTTTCAGATTATTGATGTGGTCGACATGATGGGTCCGATAACCAAATTTACACGTCAGATTCAGGGCGCTGATAGCATACCAGCGCATATCAGGGAAGCATTCCGAGTCGCAGAAGACGAGCGTCCTGGTGCGACTCATCTGGAACTTCCAGAAGATATTGCATCGGATCATAGCGATATACCCGTCATTCAGAAAAGCTCATTTCGTCGTCCTATAGCTGAGCATAAGGCAATTGAAGCAGCCACCAGAATGATTGAAGCTGCAACCCGACCATTACTACTAATTGGAGCGGGCGCAAACAGAAAGCGGACCTGTAGCAGGTTACACTTATTCCTCAAAAAAACGGGAATCCCTTTTGTCTCTACCCAAATGGGAAAGGGGGTCATTGATGAGCGGAGTCCTCTTTTTTTAGGAACTACGGCGCTATCTGATAATGATTTTTTGCATCGTGCTATTGCGCATGCAGACTTAATCATTAATGTAGGGCATGATGACGTAGAAAAGCCACCTTTTTTTATGGAAAAAGCGTGCTTCAAAGTCATTCATATCAATTATATTGCTGCATCTATCGATCCCGTTTATTACCCACAACAGGGGGTAATTGGGGATATTGCGAATAGTATTTGGCAACTGTCCGAGCAGATAACGCCACAGAAGAAATGGGATTTTACTTATTTTCTTGAAGTAAGACAGCGGCTTGAGAAACACCTTGAGGAAGGGGCGGATGATTCGCGTTTCCCGATGTATCCACAACGGCTGGTTGCAGATATTCGGAGAGTTATGCCAAATGATGGCATTATTGCATTGGATAATGGCGTGTATAAAATCTGGTTTGCTCGTAATTACAAAGCCTATCAGCACAATACTGTTTTGCTCGATAATGCATTGGCATCCATGGGAGCGGGTTTGCCTTCAGCAATGGTTGCGGGCCTCATTTATCCGGATAAAAAAGTTGTAGCAATCTGTGGGGATGGCGGATTCATGATGAATTCTCAAGAGCTCGAAACAGCGGTACGACTTAAGTTGAATATCGTTGTTATTATCTTACGTGACAATGCTTATGGCATGATCAAATGGAAGCAAGCCGCTATGGGTTTTGCAGATTTTGGGCTTGACTATGGCAACCCGGATTTTGTTAAATATGCAGAAAGTTATGGTGCTCACGGTTATCGTATTGCTGCAAGTGATGATTTGGTACCACTGATGGAGGCTTGTTTTGCAATGCCAGGCGTGCATGTTATCGAGGTTGATGTTGACTATTCCGATAATGACAGGATATTAAATAAAGATATTAAAAAGCTAAGCCAATCATTTGCCTAATTTGATTAACACTGAACCTCAATAAGTAAGTTTAACTTTAAGAAGGTAAGTTGTTATGACACAATTTTTTAATTTGTTAATACCTGACGTAAAAGAAACATCTGATACGCTATCAGTATTTACAGCTTACGATCGAAAATTAATTGCGACACTAGCCGCTGCCGACACAGCGGCAGTAGATCTTGCCTTGAATAATGCGCACACATTATTTGAGGATCGGTCTCTTCGACTTAAGACAGAAAAACGACTGGACATTTTAAAAAAAACAGCAGAATTAATGTTCGATCAAGCTGAGTCACTGGCTTTAGAAGCAGCGAGAGAAGGCGGAAAGCCACTCATTGATTCGCGGATAGAAGTTGCTCGAGCCATTGAAGGGATGCATGTTTGCATTGAAACACTCCGAACAACAGCGGGTTCAGAGATACCCATGGGTCTTAATACGGCTTCTGCGGGTAAATTGGCGTTTACACATCGCGAGCCAATTGGTGTTGTAGTAGCAGTCAGCGCATTTAATCACCCATTGAATTTGATCGTACACCAGGTAGCACCCGCAGTCGCTCTTGGTTGCCCCGTTATTGTAAAACCTGCAAGCGATACTCCTTTGTCTTGCTATCGTTTTGTAAAGCTGCTTTATGAAGCAGGGCTGCCCCGAAGCTGGTGTCAGTGCTTGGTAACTAAGAAAGTTACGGTGGCAACACATCTGATTACTTCGCCTCAAGTTAGTTTTTTTAGCTTTATAGGTAGTGCAAAAGTTGGCTGGATGCTGCGCTCTAAATTGGCTCCCGGTACACGGTGCGCGTTAGAACATGGTGGCGTTGCACCAGCGATTGTTGCCGAAGATGCTGATCTAGATGACGCAATTCCCAAATTGATAAAGGGTGGTTTCTACCATGCCGGCCAAGTTTGCGTCTCGGTTCAGCGTATTTTTGTACATGAGGCGATTGCTGAAATGCTGGCTGATAGGCTGGTTGCTGCTGCAGAACAGTTGCTTATCGGTGATCCAACACTGGAAACAACTGATGTTGGGCCACTGATTCGCCCGGGTGAAGTTGACCGTATTGAAGCTTGGGTAAATGAAGCAGAGAACTTGGGGTCACAGGTAAGGTTTGGTGGCAAAAGACTTTCAGAAACAACTTTTCAGCCTACGATACTGTATGCGCCACCCGATCAAAGCAAGGTTAGTCAGCAAGAAATATTTGGTCCTGTTATCAATATTTATCCCTACCGTGATATGAATGAAGCTATCAAGCGTGCTAATGCGCTGCCTTTTGCTTTTCAAGCTAGTGTCTTTACAAAGAATATTGATTGGGCGATGCAAGCTTATCGTCAATTAAAAGCATCTGCGGTAATGATTAATGAGCATACCGCCTTTCGTGTTGACTGGATGCCATTTGCCGGGTTAGGGCAATCTGGCCTGGGAATTGGGGGCATCCCACATACTTTTAAAGACATGCAGATTGAGAAAATGATCGTCATTCAGTCTGATGCCATATAATTGGAATATAGCTTACAAGTGGGAGAAAGTTTTTATGGAATATAAAGTAAACATATGGGGATATACGAGGATGTATTGTATGGTGTTCGTATTTGCATTCCCACTGTTCTTTTCAACTATACTTATGGCAGAAAAGATTGGTAGTGTTTCAACAAAATTTAAAATTCTGGGGGCCAATGACAAAATTGTTATTGAAGCATTTGATGACCCAGAAATCAGTGGTGCAACGTGTTATTTAAGTCGCGCCAAAACGGGCGGTGTCAGTGGGACAGTGGGTATTGCAGAAGATACTTCTGATGCATCCATTGCCTGTCGTCAGATTGGCCCCATTTTGTTACCAAAAAATGTAAAGAATGGTAAAGCGGATGGTAGGGAAGTATTCAAGAAAAGTACCTCATTACTGTTTAAATCGTTACAAGTTGTACGTTTTTATGATCCCAAGAGAAATGTACTGATTTACCTGACATATAGTGATAGAGTCATCGAGGGTTCTCCTAAAAATAGTATCTCAACCATTCCGATTATGCCGTGGCGTTGACACAAAGAGGTATGGAAAATGAAAAGAAGTCGTGTTCAGAGTGGTGTAATTATTTGTCGAATGAACAGTTATCTTTTTCATTGATGGTATTTAGGCTTTCGTAATATAATAGAAAGTTTTTTGATTCTCCTTGCTAATTGCTTACATTATCTTCCATGCAGCTATTTGCCTTTGGTGTTAACCATAATACTGCTCCGTTAGATGTGCGTGAACAGATCACATTTCCAGAAAATACAATGGAACATGCGCTGCACGATCTGGTTGGGCGTAATCCAATCAAAGAAGCTGCAATTGTGTCTACCTGTAACCGTACAGAAGTTTATTGTAGTACTGATAAACCTGAGGAAGCCATGCATTGGCTAGCAGACTTTCACCATATGCAGGCACGTGAGCTTGAGCCTTATCTCTACCAGTTGTCACGTGAACAAGCAGTTAAGCATGCTTTCCGGGTAGCGAGCGGACTTGATTCTATGGTTCTAGGTGAACCACAAATACTGGGTCAATTGAAAAGTGCAGTGAAGTCTGCGGAACATGCGGGCACGCTGGGGTTGTTGTTGCACAAATTATTTCAACGCACTTTTTTTGTGGCTAAGGAAGTACGGACTTCTACCGAGATCGGTACGAATTCTGTTTCTATGGCAGCCGCAGCTGCGCGTTTGGCTGAGCGAATATTTGGGGATATCGCTGAACAGCGTGTACTGTTTATTGGTGCGGGTGAAATGATTGAATTATGTGCGAATCATTTTGCGGTGCGACATCCAAAATCTATCACGGTTGCAAACCGGACCGTTGAACGTGCCGAGATGTTGTCGAATCGCTATAACGCAAAGGCTATTGCTCTCAGTGATTTACCCGAGCAATTGGCAATGCATGACATTGTTGTGACGTGTACGGCAAGCCCTTTACCCATACTTGGGAAGGGTATGGTAGAACGTGCCATCAAGATACGTAAACACCGTCCTATTTTTATTGTTGATCTGGCAGTACCTCGTGATGTAGAAATAGAGGTGACTGAGCTAGATGATGTGTTTCTCTATTACGTTGATGATCTTGCCGAGATTGTTAAAGAAGGATTGGATTCGCGTCAAAGTGCGGTGGCACAGGCTGAAACGATAATTGACTTCAATGTTGTTAATTTTATGCGTTGGATGGCATCACGAGAGTTAGTCCCTACTATTAGAGCGTTGCGCGATCAGGCTGAGCGTTATCGACGGCATGAATTAGCACGAGCAAGTAAGTTGTTAGCCAAAGGTGAAGATCCACAAAAGGTAATTGAAACGTTGAGTAATAGTTTGACCAATAAATTATTACATGTTCCCTCCAGTACATTAAATCATGCTTCTGCTGAAGAACGCGACGAGTTGGTTGAAGTGGTTAACCGACTATATCAATTGCATCGCCCACAATGAATAAGGGTATTGCTGCCCGACTTACCCGGTTGAGTGTGCGTCTGGAAGAATTGAATCAATTGCTGAGCAGTGAAACAGCGACAGCTGATCTCGATAATTATCGAAAGCTGACGCGAGAACATGCCGAAATCGTGCCTATTGTTGAGCTTTATCACGCTTCTCAACAATGTGAGCTTGATATTCAAACAGCTCGAGAAATGAGTGCTGATTTGGAGATGCGTGAATTTGCAGAAGCTGAGATACAGGAAGGTAAAGAAAAACTCTCACAGATTGAAGCAGATTTGCAAAAACAATTGTTGCCAAAGGATCCTAATGATGAACGCAATATTTTTTTGGAGATTCGTGCGGGTACGGGTGGAGATGAATCGGCATTATTTGCTGGAAACTTATTTCGCATGTATTCACGTTTTGCTGAGCGACAGCGTTGGCAAGTAGAAATTATTTCTCAAAGCCTATCAGGTGTTGGTGGTTACAAGGAAATTATTGCCAAGATTGTTGGACAAGGCGCTTATTCTCGGCTCAAATTTGAATCAGGCGGACATCGGGTTCAACGTGTACCGATTACCGAGACGCAAGGGCGTGTGCATACTTCCGCCTGTACGGTGGCAGTCATTCCAGAAGCGGATGAAATTAGCGATGTCGTGCTCAACCCAGCTGAGTTACGGATTGATACCTATCGCGCTTCGGGTGCAGGAGGGCAACACATCAACAAGACTGATTCAGCTGTTCGTATCACGCATTTGCCAACAGGTATCGTGGTGGAATGCCAAGATGGACGTTCACAACACAAGAATAAAGCGCAAGCTATGAGTGTTTTGGGCGCACGCATTCATAATACACAAATGAGTGCGCAGCAAGCCGAACAAGCTGCCACACGAAAATCTCTGGTTGGTACAGGTGATCGGTCAGGACGTATTCGTACTTATAATTTTCCACAAGGGCGGGTTACGGATCATCGCATTAATCTGACGCTCTATAAAATGGATCAGATTATGGATGGGGATATTGATGAGCTTTGCTCTGCCTTGATGTCTGAGCATCAGGCTGAACAATTAGCGGTAGCAATGGAGGAGAACTAGCCTTGGCATCTATTGTCGAATAATTGTAATACAATGCAGCAAATTACTATTGAGCAGGTATTGAATTGGTCATGCCAGCTTATTGATAGAGTCGATGCAAGGGTATTATTGCAGTATATCTTGCATGTGAATCATGCTTATTTGCTTACGCACCCTGAGGAAGTACTTGTGGAGGAACGATCAGAAGCGTTTAATAAGCTGGTGATGCAGCGTGTTCAGGGTATGCCGATTGCTTATCTGACTGGTGAGTGTGCATTTTATGATTTAACCTTTAAGGTAAGTCCCGCAGTTTTAATTCCGCGACCAGAGACTGAGTTGCTGATTGAATTGGCATTGGCACGTATTCCGAGTGATCGCTCCTATCAGATTCTGGATCTTGGAACGGGGAGTGGTGCAATCGCCATTACGCTTGCCAAGCATTGTCCACAAGCCGAGGTGGTTGCAGTAGACTTATCAGCCGATGCAGTTTCAATCGCCAGCATGAATACTAAAAATCTTGGTGTGGATAATGTATGTTTTGTGAGGGGAAACTGGTTTGATGGGCTTGTTGGAAAAAAATTTGATATGATTGTTTCCAATCCCCCTTATGTTGCCGAAGGTGATCCACATCTTAAGCAGGGTGACCTGCGCTTTGAGCCTCAGATGGCATTGACAGCAAGTGATAATGGTTTAGCAAGTTTGAGTAAGATTACAGCTCATGCCCCGGCATATCTTGTTGCTGGGGGGTGGTTGTTGTTGGAACATGGTTATGATCAGGCAGCTGTGTGTCGGCAATTGCTGGCTAATACGGATTTTAGTAATATATCTTCGTACACAGATTTGGCAGGCATAATGCGTGTTAGTGGTGGACAATTTAATGGTTCTCCACGAACTAATTGTTGGGATACTGCAATATGAGCAATATTATTCCCAAATTAACCTTAAAATTATTTTTATTCGGAGAATTTCAGATATGAGCGTTGAAGATACAATTAAACAGCAAGTCACTGCCCACCCCGTTGTCCTTTATATGAAAGGCACATTACAGCAACCACAATGTGGTTTTTCTGCGAATGCTGTGAATATTCTCAGTTCATGTGGTGTCGAAGATTTTCTGGCAGTGGATGTATTGGCAGATCCAGAAATTAGACAAGGTATCAAGGAGTATTCAAACTGGCCAACCATTCCGCAACTTTATGTAAAGGGTGAATTTGTTGGAGGTTCCGATATTATTTCAGAAATGTATGGAGAAGGTGAGTTACAGAAACTGTTTCAGAAATAATTAATATATGTATGTTTTGAGTGAAGACTTTTTTATTGGCTTAAGGGCTTTTCTAAAAATTTGGAGTTCTAAACAAGACGAGGCGAGAACAAAAAATATTGACGCAGCATATAACGGATATGTAAGGAGCTATTTTTTGTGAACAACGAAGTACGAAGTATTGTGACGAAATATGGATTTTAAGAGATGCCCTTAATTGATTGTGGAGGCGATGATCCAGTAGCGTGTAAACTTACCCAGGGCCATAAATAACATGGCCCATATCCAATTGGTTTTAAGCCACCCTGCTGCAAGACATAATGCATCGCCGATTAGTGGCACCCACGATAGCAATAGTATCGGGGTGCCGTGACGGCGAACCCACTCTAGACCGCGTGAATTACTGGCTGACTTTTTAAGTATCGATTTTTCATCCGGTAAAATGCGACCAATAATATATGAACTCATACCACCAAGAGTATTTCCTACTGTAGCAATTATCAGAGCATCCCAATGAAGGTCGGGATAAGCTGCCAGAACGCCCATTAACACAATCTCAGAACCGCCTGGAAGGAGTGTTGCGGCAAGAAAACTGCTGGTAAATAGTGCCCAGAGGCTCGATTGTTCATCCATGTATAGTGTGTTTGGAAATATAGGGCGGCTTAGTTTAACTCGGATATCGTTATTATTTGCATGCATTCTTCGTATAACAGTTGAAGTTGGCGTGTCATACATGACTGTAAATGGGCGATCAATTTTTATCGATACATCAATCTTATGAAATTATTTCTCAATAAGATAGAATTAATGCACTACCTATGTCCTTAATCGCTTAATATCAACCGCTAAAATTTGACTTGAAGGTGTTAATTAGCGATGATAGGCATGCTTTTTATTCATCTCTGCTCAAAGGGAAAAACCATGACGACGAATGTAACATTTAAGCAAAAAATTAATACCATTATCGGTGCCAAGAGCCTGCTCAAGCATCCCTTTTATGTTGCTTGGACAGAGGGAAAATTAACGAAAGAGCAACTACGGAACTATGCAGAGCAATATTTTTATAATGTATTGGCTGAGCCAACCTATTTGAGTGCCGTACATTTCAACACGCCACATATTCATTCAGAAACCAATAGTGGTGATATCAGTGTCCGCCAAGAAGTATTGAAGAATCTCATTGATGAAGAGCACGGAGAGAAGAATCATCCTGCCCTATGGAAAACGTTTGCTTTTGCCCTGGGTTCCAGTGACAAGAGTCTCGCCAATGCAGCGGCATTACCCAATACTGAGAATCTTGTATCTACGTTTCGGGATATTTGCCTAAACCGACCATTTTACGCGGGATTGGCTGCGTTGCATGCATTTGAATCTCAAGTACCTGAAATTGCCGCTGTAAAAATTGATGGTTTAGCAAAATTCTATGGTATGCAAAACCCGGATGATTACGAATTCTTCACCGTGCATCAGAAGGCTGACATCTATCATTCCCAAGCTGAGTGGGGATTGATTGAGCGTTTTGCTGATACCCCAGGAAAACAAGCTGAAGTTTTGGCTGCTACGCAAGATGCATGCGATGCACTTTGGAGCTTTTTGGATGGTATTCATGAGAAATACTGTGCAAATCTCACTTGTGAGCAAGAAGCTGCTGTGACGCTACACTAATAGCGTTGCACAGGTGCTGCGTCCTAATCTGAAAGTTTGGTCTCTGGTAGGGAGATTGTAAGATTGGGTCGTGGCACTATAGTTGTCAATAAACTTGTGATTCCCCGTGGTCTTGCCACGGGGATCTAATTAGTCTTTAGAA
>CAXBGL010000099.1:0-10360 GCA_963975255.1 uncultured Nitrosomonas sp.
TTGAGGCTATCAAGTCCATGGTTAATAAGGGTTTTATGAATTCTTAAATCAAATGCAACATTTAATTGTGACATAGCCTTAATCTACTCTTCCTCATACCATTCTTGATAACACATTATTGCGTTATCTATGACAGCCCCAAGTATTTTTTCAGTCGCTTGTCCGTGTGTTTGACAGCCTATGCGACTTCCAGTACATTCGTTCGCGATAAAAAACTTTTTATTTATACCCTATCATGCTAAGGATTGATTTTGGTTAACCGACGAGAGAGGATATGACACCTTCCGTGCTCAACGAGAAAGAAACGGATCAGGAAATGTTCGAAGCGCTTCGTACGATAATCCTCAATCAACTCGAGCAAGGTAATTTGGATCTGCCGATCTTGCCGCAGGTTGCCAATCAGGTTCTGTTAGTTGCAGGCGATCCCAATGCCAATGCGTCAAAATTGTCGTCCCTCATCCAGCAGGATCAAGCTTTAGCTGGACAAATACTGCGAATCGCGAATTCTCCGGCTTACCTTCCTCGATCTCCTGTGGTCTCTTTACAACAAGCCATTGCATGGCTTGGATCGAATATGCTCTCTGGTATTGCATTTTCAGTGTCGGTTCAATCAGGTGTATTCAATGTCAAAGGGTATGAAACAGAGGTCAAAAATCTCTGGCGTCACGCTTTGACTAGTGGTTTATATGGAAAAGAAATTGCCCGAAAAATTCGTCATAACGTGGAAAACGCTTTTCTGTGTGGTTTGCTGCATGCCATTGGGAAACCAGTTGTGTTGCATATAATCATTGGTCTGAGTAAAAACACTCAGCCCAAACCTTCTCGAGGGGTTATTGAACAGTTGATGAATGAATGTCATGTTCAGGTTGGGAGCAAACTAGCTAAAAGCTGGAAGTTTCCGGATCCAGTTCAGGAAGCCATACTCCTGTATCAAGATCATACTTATGCACAGGCCACTTCTCCTGCAAAAGGCACTATTATTACCTGTCTGGCTGACCGTATGGCTTCATTTCATCTTGACTCGACATCCATTGCAGAAGAAACCCTGCGTGCGTTACCAGTCGTGCGGGATCTGAATTTTTACCCGGACGATATGGGTGCGTTATTGGAATTGCAAGACTCGATCCGAACAAGTGTGGACTGTATGCTCTTATGAGTTACGACGCAGAATACGATATCGTTGTCATTGGAGCTGGACCGGCTGGTCAGAAAGCAGCTATTCAGGGCGCAAAGGCTGGGAAGCGCGTGGCCCTTGTCGAACAGAATCAGGAGGTTGGTGGGGCCTGTGTGTACCGAGGAACGATTCCCAGCAAAACATTACGAGAAAGTGCATTGCAGATCGTGCGATTGCAAAGTGCAACCAAAGTCTTCGAATTCAAGATGAGGGATGATATTAGAATCGCCAACCTCATGAGTCAGCTAGATAATGTCGTGAAAGCGCATGGTCATTTTATGAAAGAGCAAATTAGCCGCAATAATATTGATCGTTTCCATGGTCGGGCTAAATTTATCTCTGATCGAGCGGTTCAGGTTAGCGGGATTGATGGTAAGCCATTCACCCTCACAGCAGACTTTATTGTTGTGGGAACAGGCTCAAGTCCTCGAGTACCGGATGGTATTCCTGTGGATCATGAACACATTTTGGATAGCGATTCTATCCTGTCACTCGTGTATCTCCCCAAATCTCTCACGGTTTTGGGGAGTGGTGTTATCGCGAGTGAATATGCCTCAATTTTCTCACTGTTAGGCGTTCACGTTACGATGATTGATGCAGCAGACCGTCCACTCCAGTTTTTGGATAAAGAACTCACCGATGAATTTTGTAAAGCCTTTCATAATAGTGGTGGAACCTATCTAGGCGAACAAAAAATCAAAGCGGTTCATTGGGATGGTCATTCGAAAGTTATTACGACCCTTGAGAATGGGGAAACGATCGAAAGCGAAAAGATGCTTGTGGCCTTGGGGCGTACTGCGAACCTGCGAAACTTAGACATTGAGTCGGTTGGACTGACGCCTACGGTGAGGGGATTAATCCCAGTCAATGAGCAATGTCAAACCATCGTGCCGCACATTTATGCGGTGGGAGATGTCATTGGACCGCCTTCTTTGGCTTCTAGTTCTATGGAACAAGGACGACGTGCGGTCTGTCACGCACTGAGCTTGGAACCAGGCGTCAATCCTGAAAAAATCCCTATGGGGATCTACACAGTCCCTGAAATGTCGAGTGTGGGTTTGAGTGAGCATGATGCGATAGAGAAATTCGGCGGGGTGATTGTTGGACGGTCCAAATTCAATGAAATTGCACGCGGGCAAATTTCGGGCATGACTATCGGATTGCTAAAAATGATCGCCGATAGAAAAGGAGAACAATTGCTCGGCGTGCATATTGTGGGTGAAGGCGCGACTGAATTGATTCACATTGGTCAGATGGGGCTACTCAATAATGTCAAAATAGACAGTTTTGTCGAAAATATTTTTAATTTTCCTACCCTTGCTGAAGCCTACCGCGTCGCCGCACTTGACATTTCCAAACAACGCCATCAGTAATTCGCTATCATTTTAAGTTCTTAATTTATGAAATGCTGGTTTCCATGAAAACCAGCTCACCTCATGGCGTGCTCCCTTTGATTTAGAACATACCAATGTTGTAAGGAATCTTGTTCATTGCCGACTAAAAAGGGATTTGTACAGGCACGGCAGGGTGTATTTAATTGCATGAGAAATGTGATAACAATCGGGTGAGGTAAGGAAAATAATGATAGTAATTAAGCGATTATTTTTGGTAATTGTTTTATTCATAACCGCAAACTCGGTTGTTGTGGCCAAATTTGACCATAGTATTTGGAATGGCTTATTGCAAGATCATGTCTATATAATCAGGCATGGGCAAGCCAGTCGGGTGGATTACGCGGCTTTGCTGCAACAGCGCGCAGTTTTGAGAAAATATTTGTCTCAACTTTCAGCGATTCATGTCAGTGAATTCACAACCTGGAGCAAACCAGAGCGATTGGCTTTTCTGATCAATGCCTATAACGCCTATACCGTGGAATTGATTTTGACTCGTTATCCTAGACTTGAGTCGATTAAAGATCTCGGCTTTCTGTTGTTTAGCCCATGGAAAAAAAGTTTTGTGCCGTTACTCGGTGAAACCCATTCGCTCGATGATATTGAACACGGCATGATTCGTAAAAGTGGAGACTACCATGAACCACGTATCCATTTCGCTGCGAATTGTGCTTCGATTGGCTGTCCAGCACTGCGCAATGAAGCCTATACAGGAATAAAACTTGAAGAACAGTTGGAAGCCGCGACCCATGCTTTTTTGGCTGATCGGACACGTAATCGTTACAACGCAACTACTGGGAAACTTGAGGTGTCAGAAATTTTTGATTGGTATGGTGAGGATTTTGCACAGGGGTGGCGTGGTTGGCATTCGCTCAATCAGTTTTTTGCGCACTATGCAGAGAGCCTCACGGATACATCCAAGGCGCGACAAGCTGTGATTTCTGGTGATGTCAAAATAAAATTTCTAGACTATGATTGGAAGCTCAATAGGAAAAGATAAAGATGCGTTTGAATAAAGACAAATTTTTTATTTGTATTGCTTTATTAGCTGTATCGATTGGTTGGTTGAAACCTGGGTACGTAGCGTCTGAAAAGTTAGTATTGACGGGGTCCAGTACGGTTGCACCATTAGTTGGTGAACTAGCACGACGTTTTGAATTGGTTAATTCCGGGGTTAGGATAGATGTGCAAACTGGCGGTTCTTCACGTGGGATCAACGATACGCGTAATGCGATCGCAGATATCGGTATGGTGTCACGCGCACTTAAACAGCAAGAAAAAGATTTATATGCGTTTACGATCGCATTGGATGGGATCAGTATTATTCTTCATGCCAGTAATCGTGTGGCGGAGTTAAGTCGACAGCAGATTGTTGATATTTATTCGGGCAAGATAACCAACTGGAAAATGGTGGGTGGTCAGGATGCACATATCACGGTAGTGAATAAGGCTGAAGGACGATCAACGCTAGAATTATTTTTGAATTATTTAAAACTCAGAAACAGTGAGATTCAACCGCATGTCATTATTGGAGATAATCAGCAAGGTATCAAGACCGTAGCGGGCAACCCTAATTCTATAGGATATGTTTCTATTGGTGCAGCTGAATACGAAGTCGGTCATGGTGTGGCCATTAAGTTATTGCCGCTTGACGGTATCGATGCTTCCGTAACGAATGTGCGTAGGGGTATTTTCCCATTGTCCCGGCCACTTAATCTGATTACAAATAGCGTGCCAACAGGGTTAGTCAAGGATTTCATTGAATTTGCACGTTCGAAGCAAGTAAATGACTTGGTTGAGGCGCAATATTTTGTTTCTGTTGATGCGAACTGACACACTGCTACACTGGGTATTACGTGTGGGTGCTGTGATTTCAGCACTGGTTATGTTTTTGATTCTGCTTTTCTTGTTGGTTGAGTCATGGCCTGTTTTACAACATAAGTCACCACTACGGTTTTTTACTGATGCGTCATGGCATCCTTTAGAAGGCACCTATAATTTAATGCCCATACTATCTGGTACGCTTTTCGCCAGTATAGGTGCATTGCTTTTGGCAATACCGTTGGGGATTGCCTCAGCGCTTTATATAGTCTATTACGCTGCGCCGTGTTGTGCTCTATGGTATCGACGCTTGATTGAATTATTGGCGGGGATTCCATCTGTTGTCTTTGGCTTCTGGGGATTGACGACATTGGTGCCACTGATCAATCAGTTACATCCACCCGGTGCCAGCTTGCTGGCTGGAATTCTGGTGCTGGCACTGATGATTCTGCCAACCATTGCATTGACTGCACATGCCACATTGTTGGCGGTACCTGATGAGTATTTGCGTGCTGCCGCTGCACTGGGTTTGTCACGTTGGGGAGTTATTGCTGGCGTGGCTTTGCCTGCAGCGCAGACTGGAATCGTGGCAGGTGTGATTCTAGCGGCAGGCCGTGCTATTGGTGAGACTATGGCCGTTCTGATGGTTGCCGGTAACGTAGTACAGCATGCGGGTAGTTTATTTGATCCTATCCGCACACTCGCTGCCAATATTGCGTTGGAAATGGCCTATGCTATGGGTGATCATCGTGCTGTACTATTTGTGTCTGGTTTGGTGCTAATGTTCCTAGTGATGGTTCTTTCAGGCATGGTGGGTTGGTTAGGAGGAAATCATCATGCTTGAACTGACGGTAGTCAACAAGTGGTATCACTATCGTGACCGACTTATGCAAGGCATCATTTATTTTGCGGTGATTTTGGTTTGTTGCGTGTTTATATGGATCTTGGTTGATCTACTGCAGGGTGGTTGGAAACATCTTTCATTGGATTTTTTGTTTGATTCACCCCGTGATGCAGGTCGTGGTGGGGGTATTGGTTCCATCTTAGTCTCTACCCTACTGATTTTGCTGGTTGCGTTGGTAGCCGCATTGCCACTTGGATGGAGTACTGCTGTATTACTGGCTGAGTTTGTACCGGCTGGCAGTCATTCTGGTCGCAGTATACGCTATAGCATGCAAGTATTGGCAGGAGTGCCTTCGATCGTTTTTGGATTGTTTGGAAATGCATTCTTTAGTATTTACCTGGAATTGGGTTTTTCTATTTTATCAGGTGGTTTGACGCTGGCGTGCATGTTATTACCCATTCTGGTCAGTACCGCCGAGGCGGGTTTACGTGCGGTACCCAACAGTTATCGTTTGTCGGCAACTGCTCTGGGTATGTCGCGTAGCGCGGCATTGTTTCATTTGTTGTTACCCGTTGCTTCACCCACACTGGCTGCAGGACTGTTGTTGGGAATTGGACGCGCTGCGGCTGAAACAGCCGCTTTGTTATTTACCAGTGGTTACGTTGCACGTATGCCTGGCTCCTTGCTCGACTCTGGTCGCGCATTGGCACTGCATATATTTGATTTGTCTATGAATGTGCCGGGTGGCGATGCACCTGCTTATGCTTCGGCATTGGTATTGGTGGCCTTGTTGTTGTGTATTAATATTCTTGCTATGCAACTTGTACAGGGCTGGCAACGCAGAAGGATAACCTCAGAATGAAGCAAGATATATACGCGACAACGCAAACGATGTCTAATAAAGATAACGCTTTTACTTTGGGTCCATTACAGACAGGGCCAGCCTGTTGTGATCCGCAGCCGGTCATCCAGGTTGAAAACCTTTCACTTCTCTATGGCAGCAAAATTGCCTTGGATAAGGTTACCTTAGACATTTACCGGGGTTGTATTACTGCACTGATTGGTCCCTCAGGGTGTGGTAAAACCAGCTTTTTGTCGTCTATCAATCGACTCACCGATCTGATTCCCAATTGTAAGGTGAATGGCAATATTCGTGTTGATGGTCAAGACATTCATGATTCTGCTAGAAATGTACAGGCACTGCGACAACAAATAGGTATGGTCTTTCAGAAACCAACCCCTTTCCCACTGTCTATTCGTCGTAATATCGCTTTGCCATTGCAGGAGAATGGTATTACGCAGCGTGTGGAAGTGGAAAGAATTAGTGAGCAGGTTCTGCGGGATGTGGGGCTATGGGATGAGGTACATGATCAGTTGGATACGGCTGCATTGAGCTTGTCTGGCGGTCAGCAGCAGCGTCTTTGTATTGCCCGAGCACTGGCATTGGACCCAGAAATTTTACTCATGGATGAGCCGTGTAGTGCGTTGGATCCTATTGCATCAGGTGTGGTTGAGGACTTGATTAGTCGCTTGCAGGGACGTTATACCATTGTTATTGCGACGCATAACTTAGCCCAGGCACGACGTATTGCGAATTATGCGGCTTTTTTCTGGGTTAAGGAACGTGCGGGTTGCCTGGTTGAGTTTGGGCACTGTCGACATATTTTTGAATCACCTACGCATGAACTGACAGCTGCGTATGTCAATGGCACAAGAGGCTAGCATCATATTGTTAACTTGTTTTGTGTCGTGTTAATACACTTATTTATCCTGTGCCGCAGAATACAATGTCAACAGTCATGAGAAGATTCAACATAACTCAACAATAAAATTTCAGTAATGGACGAGAAATATGGACTGGTTCTCACGAAAATTAGTTATTTGACTGCCACTGTTACCCTCGTTCTTGGTCTGTTAATCAGCAGTATGCTCGTGCTTGCCGTATCCATGAATGGTTTTTATTCTTGCATGGTATGCATTTCATGCCCAAACTGGGATTTATCGTGTTGAGAGAGGAAATTGATTCTTGAGATATATGTTTGTTGGAATATCAGATCTGACACATTTCTTATTTGTTGGGATTCAAGGTAAGATTAAAAATGCCTGAACTCACATAACAAGAGTCAGCATGATCTGGGATCATCTGGTAGATTATGCTGGACTATATTTCCGAGAGAAAAAGACAAGAATAAAATGAGCTGGACAGTCTATATTTTGGAATGTGCAGATAGGAGCCTTTACACGGGTATTACGACAGATTTGGCACGTCGAATTAGAGAACATGAGTTGGGCCAAGGTGCGCGATATACCAGAGGCCGTGGACCATTTCAGATTATGTACCAAGAGCATTGTATAAATAAAGCAGAAGCTTCAAGAAGGGAGGTGTCGATAAAGGCTTTATCACGCACTAAAAAACAGGCACTGATTTACGAGAAGCGATTGTTGTTCTAATTTAGTAAAGCCAGCTAGAGACCAACAGAGGTTAAGGCGCAAATTAAGACAAATGAGCGCATAATCTTATCGTTCTAGTTTGGTTAGCGAGGGCATTTGTTTCTTCTTTGTTCCCTCGCAAATGTGGCATATTTAGCCTAATCACTGGTCTTAAATGGAGTAATGGTTTGAACTCAATAACAAAAATTCTAGTGCTGGTGTTTTGGGCATTATCTGCTAGTGCCAATACTCAGATCATTAGTCAGGATCTTAATTTTGGTCAAAAAGTTTCATTTGTTAATACTGGTGAAGAATCGAGCAGGAAAATACATTACAAATTATTTAATCCTGAGTTGGGTAACTTAGATCGCGTTGATATTTCCATAGAATGGAATATGAGTTTGGCAGGGACTGAACCTAATAACTTTAATCACATTCTAACGCCACCCTATATTATCCCGGTTGCTTATACGAGCACGATAAATATTGAACAAACTTTTTCTGGGAGTGGTTTTGTTTTTCCTGTGCCGGTGAAAACTGTTTTTCAACCAACTCCTAATTTAGGATCCACTAAGCAGATTGTTGGTGGGTTATCAGGTCGTTTGAATTATTCTTTTACGGTAGATACAGATCGCAATAGCGGAGAGGCTTCGTTAGAATATGTGGGGGTTACTTCATCGCCTTGGTTTACCATCGAACCACCCTCTTTAGCGAAAGGATTAAGATCAGATTTCATTGGTTCTGTATTAGACTTTTCAGAATCATCGGTGCTTATGGATGTTAACTTAGCCATCGTCACAGAAGGACTGTTAAATGAAAACTTTCTGACAGGACAATTGAATTATAGTGGGAAAATATCAATCGATTATATATATACAGAGTGACCACCCAAACTGTTAAAGCGTGCTCTGAAACGAGATAGCACCGAATGATCGGGAACATCGTCTTCCAAAGACAAGCCTAGAAAGCGCATGACGTACAGATTGGCATTAGCCATATTTTCAACGCCCGCGTCACTGAGGCCGCCATGCCAGATACCAACCAACAGCATTTTAAACAAGAGCAATCCTGGATAGGGTATGGGCACGAAGGTTGATCTTCATACGCCCCATTGGCATGGAACCACCCTGCTACACAACGGCAATCGTGTCGATGTAACCGAGGTACTGCCTGCAGCTACCAAAACACTAGATATGCGTCCTGATGTGGGTGGTAGCTGGATGTATCATTGTCATGTCAATGATCATATCAATGCTGGCATGATGTCAGTGTTTACCGTTGAATAATTAATTTTACCAAGGAGATTATCCGAGAAAAGAGTGCCTGCTTTCTTAGGTAGTCTCCTAGAAAATATGTACAGCTAAGTCACCGTTAAGTATTGAAGAAATGCGTCTATCTATATAAGGAATTCTAAAAAAATATTTTGACGAAGTGGAGTAAGTTGTGGCACCTTCTGATTTGATTTCTCTGAATCTGTCTCATCCGCTACTAAATGTATACTAAGTCACATTTTTATGGATAACCGCCGCAACTTCTATCGTATTCTTCGCGTTCAACCTGACGCTTCGTCTCAAGTCATTCAGCAGAGCTATCGTTCATTGATGCAGAATTTGCGTTTACACCCCGATCTGGGTGGTGAGCACTGGGACGCGAGTATTATCAATCAGGCTTATGCGACGCTGCGCGACGCTAAAAAACGTGCTGATTACGATGTTGATCTGTTAAGGCGATACAATATCGTGACCTTGTCCAGAGGGGGAGGTGTCATGGCTTGTGGCTCGTATATGCGTGACGATACTAAAACGTCGCAACAAGTTGGTAATCAGCGTAACTATTATCGCGTACTACATGTTCAGCCGGACGCTGAGTTAGCAGTGATTAATGCAAGTTATCGTACGTTGCATGGACAATTAGATGGTGATAAGCAGCAACAGCTAGCTGATGAGGCTTTTCGTGTCATTGGTGATATGCGACTGAGAGCACGATACGATGCTTTGCTGAAGTCAGACACACATGTGACATGTGTTGAAAAATTGAAAGATTTCGAACGTTCGGCTCAAAAATCGAATGATAACGTAATGTCACCGTTATCGAGCCACGAATACGGTGGTGAACTTGGAACTTTGCCCGAAACAGCTTTGAGTGTGATTTCTCAGACGAGAATCAGGCATTATTGCAAGTTTTGTAAAACACCTTACTTTAACGGCGGTTTAATCGCGCTCGATAATGTTTGCGAAGAATGTGTCAGTCCGTTGTCTTCGCCGGCTGATATTGCTGTCAATACGTTGGGTCGTAGTCTAGCTCGTATGCAACAATCTGAATCTGTTAACATTTATGAATACTGGCCGAGTCAACCTGTAAAAGGTTTGCTGGAGGATCTATCCCTAACCGGGTTGAGTTTTTCTGCGCCGCAGTCGTTCGATATAAAGCAGATAATTAAAGTGGATGGCAGTCGTTTTAAAGCGGTTGCTGAGGTCGCGCATTGCCGAAACCTGAGCCCAGGAAATAGTGTTGGTGTCAAGTTTCTTGCTATTGAGTTTTTGCGTACGACAGGTAGCTTTGTGTCCACCTTTGCGTGAGTAAACTGTTACGTCCAGATTACGTTTGTATCGGTTATGTCATGGATTGCCGTGAAGGGGCGGAGAAATTTTTGGCTATGTCGCAATTAACTATTGGTTTTTGTTAACTCTCTAATTGTAC
>CAXBGL010000100.1:0-10343 GCA_963975255.1 uncultured Nitrosomonas sp.
TCACATATTTTTTAGGCTCTGTCATACTTACATTGCACACTATTTTTCATGATTGTTCAAGAAGAAATCAGTATTGTTTAATTTGCCTGGATGGAATAAACCGTTGTCTATTTATTAACGCACCTTGACCATTTGCGGTTAAAATATCGTCTTTGTTTTTATAGAGGTCTCTCATGTATCGCATAGCACCCAGCATTCTTTCCGCAAATTTTGCTAAATTAGGCGAAGAAATAACCGCAGTTATTGATTCGGGCGCAGATATCATTCACTTCGATGTCATGGACAACCATTATGTGCCCAATCTTACGATTGGCCCACTCGTGTGTGAAGCAATTCGCCCATTGACTGAAGCAATTATTGATGTACACCTTATGGTAGAACCAGTGGATCGCATTATTCCTGATTTTGCTAAAGCGGGGGCCAATATTATTTCATTCCACCCAGAAGCATCCAAACACATCGACCGTACCATCGGACTCATCAAAGAACAAGGCTGCAAAGCAGGAATGGTTTTTAATCCGGGAACACCTCTTCATTATCTTGATCATGTACTGGATAAACTGGACTTAGTACTCATCATGTCAGTCAACCCAGGCTTTGGTGGTCAAAAATTCATACCTGAAGCATTGACAAAACTGAAAGCAGTGCGCGAACGCATTAATGCCAGTGGTCAAGATATAATGTTGGAAATTGACGGAGGCGTAAAAACTGACAATATTGCGGAAATAGCTCGTGCTGGCGCGGATACTTTTGTTGCAGGATCTGCGATATACAACGCTGGCAAAGACAGTGATCCTCATCGGTATGATACAGTTTTATCAGCATTGCGTGCTGAACTTGCAAAAGTTTAATTCACCAAGACTATAAAGTGCTGTTTAATCTCTTTCGGTTTTAATTCCTCGCCCCTTGGGGCGAAGTTATGAATAATAATCCTTATAGTTACGCCGATACCTCAGTAGACATAATTGAATTTCCATTGTTTGTAAAAGTAGTGATGATTGATCTCGATGGGACACTACTGAGTACGGCGGATGATCTGGCACTCGCTGCTAACCTAATGTTACGCGAGCTCGGCAGGCCAGAGTTATCGATTGCCACCATCCAATCGTATATCGGGAAAGGCATACAAATGTTGGTAAAGCGCACGCTAACTGGTGAGATGAATGGTGATGTGGACGCCGAACTACTTGCCAAAGCGCTGCCTATTTACAATCAATACTATGCAAAAAATCTGAGTGTCAATACGTGCCCCTATCCTGGCGTAATCGATGGCATTAATAGTTTGCAGGAAGCTGGCTTTAAATTAGCCTGCATTACAAACAAATCTGAAGTATTTACACTCCCCCTATTACGTGCAACAAATCTTTTAGATCAGTTCGAAATCATATTGTCTGGAGACAGCCTGCCGAAGAAAAAACCCGACCCAATGCCTTTGTTACATATTTGCAAACATTTTGGCATCCACCCCCACGAAGCATTGCTCATTGGCGATTCACTAAACGATGCAATTGCTGCACGCGCTGCGGGATGCCATGTGTTCTGTGTACCCTATGGCTACAATGAAGGAAATGATGTACGGAAGCTCGACTGTGATGCTATTGTAGAAACAATCTTTGATGCGGCAAACCTGATTAAAAAATTATCATGATCCACAAAGATATAGGGAAAATAACAGATACATATTGGTGTTCTTGGCGTAAGTACATTACCCACTAGCATACATATAAGACACCCTGATATCTTTTCTTTATTCTGTTGATTATTGTGAAGCAAAAACATGACCGAAATTGAATTTAATAACCTAGCAGCTCAAGGCTATAACCGTATTCCAGTCATACTTGAAACCTTTGCTGATTTGGACACACCACTATCAATCTATCTCAAACTTGCCAATCAACCTTATTCATATTTATTAGAATCCGTACAAGGTGGCGAGCGTTTTGGACGATATTCTTTCATTGGACTACCGGCCACCACTCGTATTGAAGCACGTGAGAACCATATTCGTATCATCGGTAATGAAAAAACCCAGGAATTAGAAGCTGATGACACATTGGCCTTTATTGAGTCTTACATGTCTCAATTCAAGGCAGCACCCTACCCTGGTATACCTCGTTTTTGCGGTGGCTTGGTCGGCTACTTTTCCTACGACACGGTCCGTTATATTGAACAAAAACTTACGGGGCATGCACGTCCTGATACACTGAATACGCCCGATATATTATTATTACTTTCTGAAGAATTGGTTGTCGTAGACAATCTATCTGGCAAACTTTTTCTCATCGTCTATGTTGATCCAGCAGTTAGCAAAGCATATCAGTCTGGGAGACATCGATTAAAAACATTACTTACGTTACTACGTCAACCAATAGAGATTCCAATTGAGGAACCCGTAAAAGCGGGTAAAGCTGCATCTGAATTCGTTGAAAATGAATTTATAGCAGCAGTAGAACGTGCTAAACGCTATATTTTTGATGGCGACATTATGCAAGTCGTATTATCGCAGCGTACTAGCAAACCCTATGAAGCATCTCCATTGGCACTGTATCGGGCACTGCGCAGCCTTAATCCTTCGCCTTATATGTTTTATTACCATTTCGATGATTTTCATATAGTGGGTGCTTCACCTGAGATTCTGGTACGTCTTGAAGGTGACATGGTTACAGTTCGCCCAATCGCTGGTACACGTCCACGCGGAAAAAACACACAGGAAGATGCTGAGCTGGCTGCTGATTTACTGGCAGATCCTAAAGAACTTGCTGAACACGTCATGCTGATGGATTTAGGACGCAACGATGTCGGACGGGTTGCTCAAACAGGTAGCATTAAAGTTACTGAAAATATGCAAATCGAGAATTACTCACATGTGATGCATATTGTTTCAAATGTAGATGGCAAATTAAAACCCAATCTAAGTGCAATAGATGTACTCCGTGCAACCTTTCCGGCGGGTACAGTCAGTGGTGCCCCAAAAGTGCGTGCAATGGAAATAATTGATGAACTGGAAGTCTCCAAGCGCGGTGTCTATGCCGGCGCTGTGGGTTACCTGGGATTTAATGGTGATATGGATCTGGCTATTGCTATCCGTACTGGTGTTATCAAAGACGGCAAATTACATATACAGGCCGGCGCAGGTATCGTTGCAGATTCAATCCCACAGAACGAATGGATTGAAACACAAAATAAAGCAAAAGCATTATTGCGTGCAGCAGAGATTGCTGAAGATGGTTTAGACAGCAAGCTTGAATAGGCAAAAAAAATTCTCTAGTTTGCTTCATTCCGTCTCTTTTTTTAATATTTATATCCGCCATAAGTATAAAGTCGAGCCAGAGAAATCATTAAGCTTTAAGCTTCTTTCTGGCAAGACACCAGGAATTATAAAACTGTTACTGATAAAAATACTGCCAGGGTGCATTTCCTGACATGCTTTATGCCACAATGACTCCATAGGCACAGGAGATAAATAAGCATAAACCACATCATAATGTGCCAGGTCATGTTCCCAAAAATCACCCCATTTAATTTTACAATTGGGTGTAAAAACTAT
The DNA here is from genome assembly GCA_963975255.1 of uncultured Nitrosomonas sp. GTDB lineage: Bacteria > Pseudomonadota > Gammaproteobacteria > Burkholderiales > Nitrosomonadaceae > Nitrosomonas. The sequence continues at coordinate 3,548 of CAXBGL010000100.1, forward strand.
ATTTCTTAATTTACTCACCAGGTATGGCAAAGGTGCTGCTTCAATACCATAATAGTTTCCATTTGAATGCACCTGACTGATATTCTTCAGTAGTCCACCGCATCCACAACCCAGATCAATAAATGAAAAATTACGCTGCCTGGGTAATAACGGACCCAGTGCATTCGTTACTTCTTGACTTGAAAGATATAATGGAACTTGTGTCTGATAGGTTTTTCCATATATCAACATCAATAACAGAAAAAGTATACAAAACCAGAGTGGGGGCAAGCTAAGCGATAGTGTTGCAATTAAAGCGGGCATAAATATTAAGTGTATCAGAATCCACCAGTTAGCCATTTTCAATCGATAACTAATAATCGCCGCAATCATACCTTGTACAATTGCCCACCCAAATATACTGAGTTCCTGTTCTGGAGTGCCCATTATAAGGAACAAGATAATCACTGAAGCAAACACTTGTGCAAGTAATGCTACAAATGCTGGGAATCGACTAAGTGACCTGAGTAATAACATAAATCTACCCAATAAAACTATAATGATTAAGCTAGACTAAGAATCTGAATTGGTAATCAGTTCGTTACTAAATTTTCCTTGATTCCCAACGTCTATACTGCCACCATCTTTAGTAACCGCTTCTTCAGCCTTCTTGTTCATAACGATAATACTAATACGACGATTGATCGGATTAAACGGGTCATTCGTGTCAAATAATACTGCGGAAGATAGTCCAACTACCCGTAAGACTTTATTTGCATCCATGTTGCCAGCAATCAGTTCTCTGCGCGATGCATTGGCACGATCGGCTGATAATTCCCAGTTACTATAACCTTTATCACCAGAAGGAAAAGGTGTCGCATCAGTATGTCCTGAAAGACTGATTTTATTAGTGACGTCATTGAGTGTCTTACCAATTTCATGGAGTATCACTTTTGTATAGGGTTGCAATGCTGCTCGGCCACTTGCAAACATAGGACGATTTTTCTCATCTACAATTTGTATACGTAAGCCATCTGTTGTGATATCTAACAGCAACTGGTTTTTAAATTTGTTTAATTCCGGGTTTGCTGCGATAGCTTTCTCTATTTTAATTTTTAATTGCTTCAGTCGATACATCTCGACACGTGCACGTTCAGCGCGTGCTGCCTCAAGATTGATCGTTTTATTTTTTTTCTCTCTACCCCATTTTTGCACCTGCCCCGTACCACGTGTCAAATCTGTACCACCACCTTTAATCACACTTGAACTATCACCACTACCAGAACCACCCGACATCGCAACTTTTAATGGTGTTTGGAAATACTTAGCAATCCCTTCTTTAGTACCTTCAGTCGTTGATCCCAATAACCACATCAACAAAAAAAATGCCATCATAGCCGTCACAAAATCTGCATAGGCAATTTTCCAAGCTCCACCATGATGCCCCCCGACAACTTTCTTGATCTTTTTTACTACGATAGGTCGTTGAGATAGATCTTCAGCCATACATTACCTCGTGTCTTGCGTTATCACTTTGTGGAAATTGTTACTTGGATTTACTTTGTTTAATATGCTCTTCCAATTCCATAAAAGAGGGTCGCTCAGTAGTAAATAAAACTTTCCTACCAAACTCTACTGCCAACACAGGGGCATAGCCGTTTAGGTTAGCCAAGAGAGTGATCTTTACGCATTCAAGTAATTTACTTGATTCATGTAATTGATGCTCAAGCTTGCCTGCCAAAGGGCTTACAAAACCATAGGCAAGTAAAATACCTAGGAAGGTTCCGACTAAAGCAGCAGCAATCAGAATACCCAGTTCCGCTGGCGGTAAGTGGACAGATTCCATAGTGTGTACAACCCCCATAACCGCAGCAACAATACCAAACGCAGGCAGTCCATCTCCCAGCTTCGCAACACAGTGGATGGGCAGTTCTCCCTCCTGGTGGTGCGTTTCCAGTTCACTATCCATCAAATTTTCAATTTCCATCGAATTAAGATTACCACCAACCATAAGTCTTAAATAATCAGTTATAAATTCAGTGACATGATGATCCCCAACAATTGAAGGATACTTGGCAAATATTGGACTATTCTGTGGATCATCAACATCACCTTCAATTGACATTAATCCTTCTTTACGTATCTTTCCCAGAATTTCGTAAAGCAATGTCATCAACTCCATATACATGGCTTTATTGTATTTGGATCCTTTAAAAACACCTGGTAATCCTTTCATGGTGGCTTTAATGGCTTTACCTGAATTACCAACTACAAAAGCTCCGATTGCACCCCCTCCAATCATGAGCACTTCAACTGGTTGCCACAGTGAAGCGACGTGTCCGCCAGCAAGCACAAAGCCGCCAAATACAGAAATAATAATAACAATGTATCCAGAGATAACCAGCATTGTGAAAACTCCCAAGAATTAATTAATGCAACCGCTATGGCCAGGCTGTACTTTGAGTGAAAAAGTAACATATGGCCTTAAAACTTAACTTAGGAGAAAAGGTGAATTTGGGTCTTATTTCTTTTTAATTAATAAAGAACACATAGAAAATCTATATAAAATTTTGGGGCTGTCCTAAATAATGCAATAATGCGTTATCTAGGACAGCCCCAAAATTTTTATAATCAAAAGTTAGCGCCACAAAGGAACAGGCGCTGACATCCCAACATACTTGCCAACTCCGTATGAAACCTGGAATATTTATTTTTAGATCTGGGAATCAGGCAAATATGGCGACAAAATTATGCCAATATGCGAGAAGGGTGGTGATTAGTATTGGTGACAAAGACAGACAGCAACGTATTCAATTTACACAACGAAACATCCAATGTTTAGAAACACAGATTGATTGGCAATTATAAAACAGGTTAAGTACTTTATTGTCGGCGCCAAGTAGTACCTTGGGTGCTATCTTCAAGAATAATCCCCGCATCTAACAACTGCTTGCGTATGGAGTCAGCTTCTGCGTAATAACCATTCTTACGTGCATTGATACGTTGCTGAATCATTCGCTCTATATCTTCCTGTAGGAATAATACAGGGTCATCTGTAACAATATTATATTGCAGATAATCTTGGGGATTTTGTTGTAGTAGCCCCAAAACACCGCCCAATGCTTTGAGTAACGATATATTTTGTGTGGACCCAGTTTTATTAATATCACTGGCAAGATCAAATAACACCGCAACAGCCTCGGCGGTATTAAAATCATCATTCATTGCTGTTAAAAATGTTTGAGCCTGACCATTATTCCAGTCAATGGTCACACTATCCAATACTTCTATGCCTTTCAAAGCCGTGTACAATCGATCAAGTGCATGCTTGGCATCTTTCAAATGTTCATCCGAATAATTTAATGGACTGCGATAATGTGCACGCAGAATAAAGAAGCGTACAACCTCGGGTTGGTAACGCTTGAGTATGTCTCGAACAGTAAAAAAATTACCTAAAGACTTGGACATTTTTTCACTATCAACCCGCACAAAACCATTGTGCATCCAGTAATTGACAAAAGGGTGATCATGCGCACCCTCACTTTGTGCGATTTCATTTTCATGGTGAGGAAATTGCAAGTCCTGTCCCCCACCATGGATATCAAAATGATCACCAAGATAGTGTTCACACATGGCAGAACATTCAATGTGCCAACCTGGGCGTCCTTTACCCCAAGGTGACTCCCAACTGGGTTCGCCAGGTTTAGCTGATTTCCACAAAACAAAATCCAATGGATCTATTTTATGCAAATCTATCTCCACTCGTTCCCCAGCACGCAAGTCATCCAATGATTTACCCGAAAGCTTCCCATAATTAGGAAATCTATGGACAGCATAATACACATCACCATTACTGGCAGTATAAGCTAACTCTTTATCCACTAATGTGTTAATCATCGCGATCATGTTTTCTACATAATCGGTTGCACGTGGTTCATGTGACGGTTGTGCAACACCCAGCTCCGCAGCATCTTCTTCCATAGCGCGAATAAATCGATCAGTTAGTGTTTCAATTGATTCATTATTTTCCAATGCACGCTGAATAATTTTATCATCAATATCCGTTATGTTGCGCACATAAGTAACATTAAAACCAAGCGCTTTGAACCAGCGAACAACGGTATCAAAGACAACCAGTACTCGTGCATGCCCAAGATGACAATAATCATATACAGTCATACCGCAAACGTATATCTTCACGCTTCCAGGCGTTAATGGGAAAAATTTTTGTTTTGCTCGAACGAGCGAATTGTGTATTTTAAGCATTGTGCCCGTAGATAAGATTGTGGAGCTGGCTATCTTCTTGATAGAATTCTGGATGTTCGAGATGTAATCAAGTAAAAAAATCTTGGCGAGTATAGCATATTGGATACTGCCATCTGGAACCCATAAACTATTTAACAGGAACTCTCATGCGCCTTATTCAACTCATTATTTTTCTTACACTAATATTAAACCATATAATAGCTCATGCATCTAATCCGCAAATAGTGATTAAAACCAATTTGGGTACAGTAACACTTGAGCTTTATCGGGATAAAGCTCCTAAAACTGTCGAGAATTTCTTACGGTATGTAGAAGATGGCTTTTACAAGAATACGGTATTTCACCGTGTTATCCCAAATTTTATGATTCAAGGTGGTGGTTTTGATATAAATTTAAAACAGAAATCTACCCGGCAACCAGTTGAGAATGAAGCGGCTAATGGTCTTAAGAACCATGTTGCTACTATTGCAATGGCACGTACTTCAGATCCACATTCCGCCACTGCCCAGTTTTTTATTAATGTAGCAGATAATACATTTCTTAACTATTCAGCACCGAATCATCAAGGCTACGGTTATACTGTGTTTGGTAAAGTTACCGATGGCATGGAAACAATCAATAAGATTGCTGCAACACCAACAGGTTCCGATGGCCCGTTTCCAAGTGATGTGCCAAAAAAACACATTGTGATTGAGAATATCGAACTACTCCCACAACAAGCCACATCTCCTAAAAAAAATAACCAATAAGGATATTACATGATCAAGTTACATACTAATTACGGCGTCATAGCATTAGAACTAAATAGTGAGAAAGCACCCGAAACAACACAAAATTTTCTAGATTATGTAACCAGTGGATTTTATGACAACACTATTTTTCATCGTGTCATTGATGACTTCATGATTCAGGGTGGTGGAATGGAACCAGGAATGAAACAAAAAGAAACGCGCACGCCAATTCAAAATGAAGCGACCAATGGTCTCAAAAACGACATTTATACCGTTGCCATGGCACGCACATCCGATGTTCATTCTGCTACAGCACAATTCTTTATCAATATTGCTAGCAACGGATTTCTTAATCATACAGCCCCAACTTCACAGGGTTATGGTTATTGCGTATTTGGCAAAGTTATCGAAGGCAAAGAAGTGGTCGATAAAATTAAAAAAGTTAAAACAGCAGACTCTGGTGGTCACCAGAATGTTCCAGTGGAAGATGTAATTATTGAGAAAGCAGAAATCGTCTAACCTATTAGCTAAATGAGGCTGCTTAATGATTTTATAACAAACTGATTTGAACGTATGTCATGATAAACCTCTGTCCAAATCAGTTTGTATATCTTGTACTGCTTCCAGTCCAACTGCAATACGCAACAAACCATCAGTGATCCCTGCGTCATCACGTGCTTCTTGGCTAATACGACCATGAGTGGTACTAGCCGGATGAGTCAATGTACTTTTTGTATCCCCTAGATTGGCAGTAATTGAAATCAGACGGGTGGAATCAATTACACGCCAAGCTACTTCTTTTCCGCCTTTCACTTCAAACGATACAATTCCGCCACCCGTTGTTTGTTGCTGTTTAGCAAGATCATATTGTGGGTGCGATGGTAGACCCGGATAAAATACTTTCGCCACATTCGGTTGTGACTCTAGCCAACGTGCTATTTCCATAGCATGAGCTGAATGCGCATCCATACGGATTTTAAGTGTTTCAATGCCTTTTAGTATTACCCATGCATTGAAGGCACTCAGTGTCGGTCCAGCAGTACGCAAGAAGCCATATACACCGCCTTCCATGAGTAATTCACGGTTACCCAATACCGCCCCACCCAGCACCCGACCCTGCCCATCCAGATATTTTGTTGCAGAATGAATAACAATATCAGCACCCAATGCTAAGGGTTTTTGTAAAATTGGTGAACAAAAACAATTATCCACTGCAAGCCATGCACCTACTTTTTTTGCTACGATAGATAATGCGGCAATATCAGAAATTTCAGTCAAAGGATTTGAAGGTGTTTCCAAGAAAAAAAGCTTTGTGTTGGGTCTTGCTGCAGCTTCCCAGGCGGCAACATCAGTAGCTGAAACAAATGTTGTCTGAATATCAAAACGACTCAAAATATTATTAAATAGATTAACCGTTGCACCAAACAAGCTGCGAGAAGCAACAATATGATCACCGGCAGACAGTAATCCCATCACACAGGTCAATATGGCAGACATACCTGTTGAAGTTGCGATACAAGTTTCTGCGTCCTCTAGTACTGCAAGTCTTTCTTCCAGAGCCGTCACAGTAGGATTAGTAAAACGTGAATAGATATTACCTGATTCGGCACCAGAGAAACGTGCTGCAGCTTGAGCAGCACTGTCAAAAACAAAGCTCGAGGTGAGATACATCGCCTCAGAATGTTCATTAAATTGACTACGATGAATACCCGTATGTATTGCTAGCGTTTCTGGTTCAAGCTTGTCAGACATGTAAAACCTACTCTATAAAATTCAAATAATATTCTCTGACACAATTTTTTGTTTATCTTTGCTACCTA
>CAXBGL010000101.1:0-10341 GCA_963975255.1 uncultured Nitrosomonas sp.
GGTTTTATGAATTCTTAAATCAAATTCAACATTTAATTGTGACATAGCCTTTTTTATCGTTCTCCAATCCTTAAATTCAATTGGAGCTTTCCTGGAGACACATAGTTCTTGCCATTCATTATTGCCAGCCTGTCGTCTACATAGCGTCTACATATAAACAATAAATTCTTTTATAATCTCACAACTTATTGTTTTAATGGTGCTGTTGCGCAGAATCGAACTGCGGACCTACTGATTACGAATCAGAGCTCCTACGGATATTGCCATTAACACCTTTGGTTAATTGATCAACCAGGACGCCTTCTGCATTCCGTAATTCTACTTGTAATGGCATCTTGCCCAATGCGTGTGTGGCGCAGGAAAGGCATGGATCGTAAGCACGTACGGCTACTTCCAGATGATTCAGTAGGCCCTCAGTAATTATTTGACCATCAATGTAAGTATTGGCAACTGAGCGCACAGATTCGTTCATAGCCTGATTATTGTTGGTCGTCGAGACGATCAGATTGGCTTTGGTGATGAGTCCTTCCTCATTGATTTGGTAGTGATGGAACAAAGTGCCGCGAGGTGCCTCGATTACACCGATCCCTTCTTGCTGCTTGCCACCTTTTTCCGTCATCAGCTCAGTTCCAGTAATTTCTGGGTCGTGTAATAGTTCATGAATGGATTCGGCGCAGTGCAATGCTTCAATCATGCGTGCCCAGTGATAGGCAAGGGTGTTATGAACAAAGCCACCCTGACCAAATTCTTTAAAACGTTTGCGTGCCGCTTCTGCTAATGATGTTGAAATTATGTTGCAGTTATTAATGCGTGCCAGCGGACCAACACGGTACCAACCTTTATCCATACCTAATTCATGGATGTACGGGAACTTCATATAGCTCCATGGGCGGACTTCTTCACGTAGGATTTGTTGGTAATCACAATAATTCACCTGGTCAAAAATATTAGTGCCTGTTGCAGTACGGGCACGCAGGCCTCCATGATAAAATTCCAGCTCCCCATCATGACCGATCATGCTGAGATAGTTACTGTGTAGGGTTGCGAAATCATAATGTTCGGGATGTTCGGTATGAATTTGTTGGTTCAGCGTAACGGCATCTTGACACCAGGTTAGAATATTCTCAATATCTGCCAGTAAAGTATCTCTTTCAGAAAGACTCAGCGGTTTGTTCATGCCACCCGCTATGGTCGCGATACCGTGAATACGCTTGCCTGTTATGGCTTCAATAATTTTCTGCCCATATTTACGTAGCTTGACCCCTTTCAGAGCAATATTCGGATAGTTGTTCAACAAGCCGAAAATATTACGCTGTACTGGATCACTTCCAAATCCAAATAATAAATCTGGGGAGGAGAGGTGGAAAAAATGCAGTGCGTGCGATTGCAGGATTTGGCCAAAGTGTAGTAAACGACGTAGTTTGTTGGCAGTGGGGGTGAGTTGTTCTATACCTACCAATTGGTCGACTGCTTTAGCTGCTGCCAGTTGATGACTGACCGGACAAATGCCACACAGACGTTGTACAATAACGGGGACCTCCCAATAGGGACGACCTTGAATGAACTTCTCAAAACCACGAAATTCCACAATGTGTAGTCGTGCTTCCTGAATATGATTGTCAGTATCCATCAGCAGCGTAATTTTTCCATGTCCTTCAACACGTGAAATGGGATCAATGGCAATACGCCGGGTGTTTGACGATGGTGGGTTATTTTGTGGCATAACGAACTTGTTCCTAATCGTAATGCAAGGAGTTTCTAGAAAAAATGGGTGCTTCTCCATTCAATAAAGCACCAAGAATATTCAGGAAATCATCAGCAGATGGCGGACAACCTGGTAGATAGTAATCTACTTGCACAACGTCACTGAGAGGACGTACTTTATCCAGCAACAATGGTAGCTCGACATCGTTTGGAATTTGTGGGTTTGTTACACCGATTCCTTTTACATAGGCTTCTTCCAGACACGCGTGTAAATCAAAATCGTTACGCATCGCTGGAACCCCACCATTAATAGCACAGGCACCCACGGCAACGAGGATTTTGCAATTGGTTCGAAACGCTCTCAATACTTGTATATTCTCAGCATTACATAAACCACCTTCGATTAAACCGATATCGCATGGGTTACAGTGCTTGATATCGTTGAATGGTGTGCGATCGAACTCGACATGTTCTAGTAATGTCGTCAGCCGTTCATCCATATCGAGGAATGACATGTGGCAGCCAAAACAGCCTGCTAAGGAAGTTGTGGCAATTCTTATTTTGGAATCAGTTCTACTCATATTTTGTATTTGTGGGTTTCACTTTTTCTAGATCAATTTCATTTATTTGATGCTGATCATAGATACGTTGACCAATGGGTACTTGATAACCTTTTTCTTTGATCAGAATGGCCCCAACTGGACAAATATGTGTCGCCAGATCATCCAGTTCAATGTCACTGTCTACGAGTTTGCCGCTGGGTGAATTAACAATCAAATGTGCTTTTGTCCCACGCCCAGCAATGGCAAATACATTTTTGTTGTCGACTTCTTGACTTGCACGCACACACAGATTACACAGTATACATCGGCTCCGATCCAGCATAATGGTGGGATGTGAGGCATCCATTTCGCGACGTGGGTAGAACTGTGGAAAATGTTGACTTAACATACCCAGGTAGTAGCCCAATGCCTGTAGTTTGCAATTGCCCGTTTTCTCACAGGATGGACAAATATGATCACCCTCGATAAACAACATTTGTATAAGAGTCTTACGTGCTTCATTAAGTGTTAATGTGTTATAACTAATTTGCTGTCCCGCAACCGCAGATGTTGTGCAGGCTGCAACACTTTTATTATCTACATCAATCATGCAGAGCTTACAATTACCTTGTGGTGTGAGCCCAGGATAATGACAAAGATGTGGGATGTAGATGTTTGCAGCAAGTGCGGCATCCAAAATGCTTTGCCCAGTTTTAAAAGGGATTTCCTTCTGGTCTATATTGATCGTATTGGTGTTTGTATGCATAACATTGTATTGTTACGTTATTTAAGATGGGCTGATGCATCATCACGTTGCGTGATATGGCGTGCTGCTTCAAGTGCTGCGTCTACATCAAATTGGGGTGTATAGGAATCAAGAGACAGACGCTGCGAAAATGCTTCGGGGAAATGTGCCAAACTATCTAAGATATGATTTGCTGCAGTTTGTCCCAAGCCACAGTGCGAGTAGTGATTGACCAGTAAACCCAGGCGTTTTATTTCATTTATGTCATATTGTGTTCCTTGACCACTTGCAATTTTATCCAAATAATTTTTTAACAGTCTGGTGCCAACGCGACAAGGTGTACAAAAACCACAGCTTTCATGTGCAAAAAACTGCGCAAAATTACTGTTGACCTCCAGGATATCCCGTTGTGGTCCAAAAATCATGAAAGAACCACCTGTCGATAGATTCTCAAAGCTAATCTGACGACTGAATGCTGTTTTATCAATTAGCGTACCTGCTGGTCCGCCAACTTGTACTGCCTGGACTTGTTCCGTACTACAGTCGTCGAGAACCTGCTGAACGCTAACACCAAATGGATATTCATAAATTCCTGGTGATTCACAATCGCCACTGACACTCAGGATCTTGCTGCCACTTGATTGCGCTGTACCTACTGTTTTAAACCAGCCATTGCCGTGAAATATAATATGCGCAGCAGCAATGAATGTCTCTACATTGTTGACCACAGTTGGTTGATTAAGATAACCATGAGTTACTGGAAACGGTGGGCGAACACGGGGTATACCCGGTTTGCCTTCTAATGATTCAATCAGTGCTGATTCTTCGCCGCAGATATAGGCACCTGCACCGACTATAATTTCAATATCAAAATTAAAATTGTTATGACCCAGTATGTTTTTTCCTAATAATCCCAATTTATGACGTTGTGCCAATACGCTTCGCAGATGTATTAATTGATAGCGATATTCACCACGCAGATAGAGAAATCCTCTTTCAGCGCCAATAATAAACGCACACAAGGTCATGCCTTCAAATAGGGTGTCGGCATCATTTTGCAGTAACACACGATCTTTGAATGTACCGGGTTCACCTTCATCGGCATTACACACGACATAGTGTGCATTACCGGGCGCCGCTTGACAGAGTTGCCACTTTACTCCGGTTGCGAATCCAGCACCTCCACATCCACGCAAACCTGATAGTTTTATTTCTTGGAGTGTTTTAGCTGTACCTTGTTTCAATGCTGCCTGTAAGCCATTTCCTGCAATAAAGTTATGCTGTAATAATAAAAGCCGTTTTTGGATGCGATCGTTAATACTAAACCACTGAGCGGGCCAGTCTCCCAGCGGTGTTTCTGTCGCAACCAGATTGGCAATTTCTTCAATTCTATCAAGATCTAGTTTAACAATGGGTATTCCGTTAATTAGCAACGCGGCACCCTGGTCACACATGCCAATGCAGGATGTTTCGCCAATACTTACTAATCCATCAGCACGTGTTGTGCCAGGCATGACATCTAATATTCGGCTGAGTGTATCTAATAAATTATTGCCATTTGTTAGGTAACCGCAACTGGTACAGTTGCTGAACAGAATATGATAACGACCACAAGGTTTTTGGTAAAAAAAAGAGTAAAACGCGACTACTGAGGTTACTTGCGTAACAGGTAGATTAAGCGTTAATGCAACTTGGTTTATGGATTCTGGCGAGAGATGAAGGTACTGTTGCTGGAGAGCATAAAGAACATGCAGCAAATGATCTGATTCTAGGTCTACTTTAGTCTGAACACTTTGATTCATAGTAAAAAGTCACCAAAATTTGGTTTCTATAAATTGATCCACTCATGATGATTTATGAATCAATTACTAATACTATTTACAGCAACAGTATTCAACCTTGCACCAGTGGGGTAATTATTTGGTTGGAATTTCTATTATTCTGCAAAAGAGAAAAAAGCTTCCAAAATATTGGCTTGGTTGTGTGCTAGATAATAAATTTCTCTCATTATGACGCAGATTTATTATATGCCTTAGTTTTTAGATGGTAAAGCACTTATCAAGTCGTTTGGAATGTCACTTCAGTGTTTAATTTATATGCCTTTTGAATTTAAACTGCATATAGAAAAAAGAATAAATTCTTATAATAAAACAATTTGTTTTTGCAATTAAACCCTAGTAAGGATTGCTGGTAGAAGTTTAGAATTTGTAACCTCGGTGGAGTGCTACAACACCAGCAGCCAGATTAAAATATTGTACACGTTCAAAACCAACTTCTTCCATCAGTTCTTTTAATTTTTCTTGAGAAGGATGTACACGAATGGATTCAGCCAGGTAGCGATAGCTTTCTGAATCTTTTGCAATTATTTTACCCATTGTCGGGAGCACCTTGAATGAGTAGGTGTCATAAATGGGACGTAAAGGCTCCCAAATTTTGGAGAATTCCAAGACAATAACTGATCCACCAGGTCGTAGGACACGTAACATTTCTCTCAGTGCGGAGTCCTTGTGTGTCATATTTCTGAGACCAAACGCAACACTGACACAGTTAAAATAATTATCAGGAAAGGGAAGTTTCTCTGCGTCGCATTGTGCGACGGGTATCGTGACGCCATCGTCTAGTAATCGATCACGACCGATTGCAAGCATAGAATTATTGATATCGGTTAGCCAGACTTCACCTGCCTTGCCGACATGTTGCAAAAATAATGTACTCAAATCTGCTGTACCACCCGCGATATCCAGCACTCGATCCCCGTTCTTAACGCCGCTTGTTTCAATAGCAAACCGTTTCCATAAACGGTGCATTCCCATTGACATGAGGTCGTTCATTAGGTTGTAGCGTTCTGCTACCGAGTGGAAGACATCGGCAACCTTGTCTGCCTTTTCCGTTTCAGAAATAGTGCTAAAACCAAAATGAGTAGTTTTTGTCATAAAAATATTTTCAATAGGAGTTGATGAGCTTTGGGATAATTTGACTTTTTTCTATTTATAATCAGAATGTTGATGTTTCATATTCTTGTTTGTTAGTGGTTATCGGGTTGCCCCAGCTTCCTCCATCCGCTGCAGATAGTGTTGCCACATTTTATCCTGATGCAGACCAAAGTTGTAAAGTAAATCCCATGAATAGAGTCCTGTATTATGGCCATCTGTGAAATTTAATTGGATTGCATAATTTCCCACAGGTTCTATTTGATTAATATTCACATTCTTCTTGCCAGTTTGTAGTATTTCCTGCCCTGGATTGTGGCCCTGTACTTCAGCTGAAGGAGAGTGAACACGTAAAAATTCACATGAGAATTGGAAAGCTTTTCCATCAGAAAAGGATATATCCAGAAGTCTAGATTGTTGGTGCAATTTGATTTCTGTGGGGAAAGGGGTCTCTTTACTTAATCCAGCCATGCTATGGTACCTTGAACAAAAAATAGATTGTAATGATAAACCAACGGAATCCATGTGAATACCATGTTGCAGAGAAATACATTAGGTATATTTAATTTGTCATCGTATTGGTGTACTGTTTATAGAAATATAGAAACCGCCGTATAAAAATAATGGCTATGTCACAATTAAATGTTGAATTTGATTTAAGAATTTATAAAACCCTTATTAACCATTGACTTGATAGTCTCAATAATTAAAATACAATTAGAGAGTTAACAAAAACCAATAGTTAATTGCGACATAGCCAAAATAATCCTTAACCCGACACGGAACTTTTAATGGCAACAAAGATACTGGTAGTAGAGGATGAGCCCGCCATACAAGAGCTAATTGCGTATAATTTGCAGCAAGCAGGGTATGAAGTTTGTTGTACAGAAAGTGCGGAAAATGCCATAACGAAGGTGAATAATATACTGCCAGATTTAATATTGCTTGATTGGATGCTTCCTAAAATGAGTGGTGTTGAATTTGCTCGTATTTTACGGTGTGAAGGCCGTACCAAATTAATTCCTATTATTATGTTAACAGCGCTTATTGAGGAAAGCGATAAAGTGCATGGCCTAGAAATTGGCGCAGATGATTACATTACAAAGCCCTTTTCTCCACGAGAGCTCATTGCTCGTATCAAAGCGGTCCTGCGTCGACGTGCACCTGAAGTGTCGGATGACGTGGTTGAGATTGATGAATTGAAGCTTGATCCAACGACATATCGCATTACTGTTCATAAAGATGAAGTTGTCTTGGGGCCAACCGAGTTTCGCCTCTTGTATTTTATGATGGTCCACGCAGGACGAGTCTATACGCGTGGACAATTACTTGATCGAGTATGGGGTGATCATGTTTTTGTTGAGGAACGTACGGTAGATGTACATATTCTTAGACTACGTAAGGCATTGCAATTAGTGGATAAAGATAAATTGATACAAACAGTCAGGGGATCAGGTTATCGTTTTTCTGTTGCATCTTAAAGGGCTTACGATAGTGGCTACTTGGCTAGGAAATTAGAATTTGTGTTAATGTTTTATTTTGGGAATATTAAGTGTCTGGTTTCTGGCAACGTTTCATCACTATTATTATTCTGACCTTTATAACTGCTGTGTTATGGGCGGTTTTAGGTGATGTCAAGGCGTTGATTTTCTACAGTATCGCATTACTTCTTTTAGTAATTCATCATGTACGTCATTTGGCAGCCTTGGATCAATGGTTGCAGCGCTCTGAGTTAACTTCTTCTACCTTACCCAATGGTTTCGGGGCATGGGATGATGTGTTTGCACGTTTGGCTCGTTATGTACGCAGTCACAGTCATAGCAAGCAGCAGCTCAGTATGGAACTGGAGCGTATGCAACGAGCTACTTCAGCAATGCCAGATGGTATTATCATCCTGGATGAGGTGGATCGTATTGAATGGTGTAATCCAGTGGCTGAGCAGCATTTAGGCATCAATCTGGAGCTGGATACGGGTCAGCAAATAACCTATCTTGTACGACAATTACAATTTGTCGAATATTTGGCTGCGCGTGATTACAGTAATCCATTGATGCTGAAACAAGCCCGTTATCATCAATTGATTCTTTTATTACAATTGGTTCCCTATGGCTATAAACAAAAGCTACTAATTAGCCGTGATATTACGCGTTTTGAAAGAATTGAAACAATGCGGCGGGATTTTATTGCGAATGTATCGCATGAATTGCGAACACCATTGACAGTGATTGGTGGTTTTCTTGAAACGCTATCAGGTGACAATCAAATTAATTCTGATATGCAAAAGCGTGCCTTAGTATTAATGTCTGAGCAGGCTTCGCGTATGCAACATTTAGTCGAAGACCTATTAACGCTGTCACGTTTAGAGAATGCGCAAAATGATTCGAATGAGAAAAATGTAGATGTTGTAGCGATGCTTCGACAGTTGTGTCAAGAAGCTGAATCATTAAGTGTCGGGCGTCATCATATTAGTCTTGACTTGGCTACAGATATACAGTTACTAGGAAATGAAAATGAGCTGCGTAGCGCTTTTAGCAATCTAGTCAGTAATGCTGTGCGTTATACATTCGATGGCGGAGAAATAATTTTAAGCTGGAGGATTTATAACGAGCTGGGATTATTCTACGTTCAGGACAATGGGATCGGTATTGAGTCCAAGCATGTTCCACGGTTGACTGAGCGTTTTTATCGAGTGGATAGTAGCCGTTCAAGAGAAACGGGGGGTACGGGCCTGGGACTGGCGATTGTTAAGCACGTGTTGAGCCGCCACCAAGCAAGATTAGAAATTATCAGTGAAACAGGAAAAGGCAGTCGTTTTAACATATGGTTTCCAGCAAAACGTTTGGTCAAGACGATATCTCGCTAAACAAGTTTTCTCCGAGGGCTGTAGTCCAAAAGTAACTCAGGTATCCTCATCCATTTTGTCAATTAGATAAGGTTTTGCTATTATGGAACAGAGTACCAAGGAATTAGGTCAGGCGTTTGCTGGTGCGCCAACTAATACTGAAGATGGAAGTATGGTGTTTTTTAATCCTGCCGCAATGAGTCAAGTCCGAGGTAGGCTGGTTTCTGTATCGGGATATCTCATAGTGCCGTCAGTGGCTTTTGAAAACAAAGCGTCACAGTTGAGTTCCATGGTAGGTGGTACATCGCTTCGAGGTGGCAATGGGGGCGATTCAGCGAGTCTTGTTCTTATCCCTAATTTTTATTACGTTCAGTCGTTGACAGAGCGAATTGCATTTGGTCTTGGGATAAATGTCCCCTTTGGTATGCAGAATAGCTATCAGTCGGATTGGAAAGGGCGTTATCAGGCAATTGATTCGGAACTTATGACGATAAATATCAATCCAGCCCTGTCTCTAAAGATTACGGAAAAGGTCTCTTTTGGTGTTGGTTTTAACATACAGTACTTACGGTCTAAATTGACTAATGCTATTGATTTTGGTTCGGTTTGTCTTCAGGCACTGGGATCGACACCTTGTGCTAACCACGGACTTTTACCACAAGAAGCGGATGGACATGTCGCCCTTAAGGGGCACAGTGTAGGATTGGGTTACAATTTTGTGTCTTCTATACACCAAACCAACACACTCGCTTGGGTGTTAGCTATCGATCAAAAATTGTTCATGATGTGCGCGGTAATGCAAACTTTTCAGTTCCTGGTAATGCTACTTTATTGACCCAAAATGGAACTTTTATTGATGCTGATGCACGGACGTCAGTCACTATGCCTGATAATATTTTATTCGGTTTTTACCACCGCATTAATTCTGATTGGGCTATTTCCGGGGATGCGATGTGGACGCGCTGGAGTCTTGTCCGAGAACTCAGAACGAAGTTTTCATCCGCACAGCCCGATGATGTTCAAAGCCTAAAATGGCAAGATGCATGGCGATATGCACTTGGTATCAGCTATTTTCCTACTGCAAGTAAATGGACTTTCAGAACTGGGTTTGCCTATGATCAAACTCCTGTTCAAAACGTACGTGACAGTACACCACGAATTCCTGATAATAATCGATATTGGTTAACGGCAGGTTTTACTTACACGCTTCTTAAAAATATAAATATACACGGTGCTTATGCACATCTGTTTCTTGCTAATCCTTCTATTAATAGCAGCGGCCCAACTGATGATCGTCTCATTGGAAAATTTTCTGAGCAAATAAATATCTTGGGTCTACAATTAGATTGGCATTTCTGATTGAGCCCATTGTAGACAGATATGCAGTATGAAATACTGTAATCTATTTACAAGATAATAAGATGTTATCTATTGTTTACGTTTCTTCTCGGTAGGTTTGTTTATCTTCTGGTTATTTGTTTGACGATAAGACCAGATCAATAGACTTGCCCCCAGTAAAATCATAGGTAGTGAAAGCCACTGGCCCATACTGATTCCCCATGTTAGTACACCCATAAA
>CAXBGL010000102.1:0-9990 GCA_963975255.1 uncultured Nitrosomonas sp.
AATTAAAGTACAATTAGAAAGTTAACAAAAACCAATAGTTAATTGCGACATAGCCAAACATAATTATACGCTACTAAATATAGCCGCTGCTGTTGCGATAATATTTGCAGCGTCTGTACAGGCAGAAAATTCACCCATTCTTAATGCCGACTCTGGAGAATATGTCTTAAAAATACCCTATTTTGAGTTTGATTCAGCACAAGGAAAACAAGCCTATGAAGTTATCTTAAATGCACCGCTGAGTAGCAATCCAATTTTTTCTGTAGACTTTTCCAGTCTTAAAACCAAGCTCATCGGCAACCTACCTGACATTGAAGGCAGCAATGCATGTCTTCAGACAGCACATGGCTCGTTTTTGGCTTGTGAAGCCGAAACAAAACTGGATTATTCGATTGATATGGCAAGATGCATTAATAGCAATAGCCCTGAATGTGCTGATGAAATTGCAGCGGCTTTTACTAATGAAACACTAGAATGCAAAGCAATTAATCAGGCACGTATAGAAGCTTGTGACATCTTGGGTGGC
Source organism: uncultured Nitrosomonas sp. (assembly GCA_963975255.1). Taxonomy (GTDB): domain Bacteria; phylum Pseudomonadota; class Gammaproteobacteria; order Burkholderiales; family Nitrosomonadaceae; genus Nitrosomonas. The sequence continues at coordinate 527 of CAXBGL010000102.1, forward strand.
GACGCTTATCGTCCCGATCTGGATCCCAATGACTTTATTGACCCCACAACGATCACACCCGCAAATGCAAATCCTTATTTTCCATTAGTACGTGGCAACACTTGGGTATATCAAGCAGGTGAAGAGACCGTTACAGTAACAGTAACCGATCAAACTAAAGTCATCGAAGATATTACTGTAGTGGTCGTTCGGGATGTCGTCACCATAAATGGTGAACTCATTGAAGACACGGATGACTGGTATGCTCAAGATAAAGACGGCAATATCTGGTATATGGGGGAAATATCAAAAAATTATGAAGACGGATGGCTGGACGATTTAGAAGGTTCTTGGCGAGCTGGTGATGAAGCAGCCCAACCAGGCATTCTCCTGTATGCCCAACCAGAGAATCATATAGGTGAAACGTATCGCCAAGAATTTCTTGCAGGCGAAGCTGAAGATTTTACAAGAGTTATTGCTGTCGATGCATCAACGTCGAATGTAAATTTTTCTTGTGGTGGCAATTGTCTGCAGACCTACGAAAATTCCGCATTTGAACCGGTTGGTTTTGAGGATTTTACCCCTGAACATAAATTCTATTTACCGGGTATAGGTAAAATCCGTTCTTTTCACGTTAACCCTGAGACCGGAGAAGTCGCAGAAGGTGAAGATGTGGAAGAACTCGTTAGCTTTACACCAGGCACCTGAGCAAATCTCCTTTCCCAAACCAAACTATTGTCTTCAATAATGAACAACCGCCGCCCTCCTGGTGGTGATTGTTCATTAGTAACATCTATTCAAAAAGTATCACAAAAAAGAACGAAACGAATCAGTCCTAAAATTCCAACATCAGTCATGATCGTCCTTTCCGTACTACAATCAAACAAGTAATCCCGAACGTTGTCTCTACTGATGTAGATAAAGTCTTTCATCGATCTCTTTATCTCGTTTGGGAACCCATGACGTGGACTGAAATATAACTGTTAATTAGCAACTAGCTGACATAATCCATTACACTTTGCTTCTCACTCTGATCAATTTTTAGTCTTAGGCCTTATTAATGCTAGACAATAATGTTCACCTCAACGCCAATGTCGACAAATTACCCACTTTACTCCATGCATCAACCTGTTTCCTTGGTTTACTTATATGGATCGGCGTCGGTATATTTGTACTGGAAGCGGGTTTACACGGCATACTGTTAGTCGGTCTGGTTTGGGTGGCACTTAACGCTCTGGTCCTGGGTTTCCACTATGATCACATGCGCCAGGCCATGTTAGTGGGTATGCAACGCGCCATGCCCGCGCTTTTTATTTTCCTGTTGATCGGTGTAGTCATCGCGACATTCATTACCAGTGGCACAATCGGTACACTCGTTTACTTTGGCTTGAAATTCCTACACCCTGCGATCTTCTTGCCAGCAGGCCTGATTCTTTGTAGCTTGATGTCACTCGCGACAGGTACTGCCTGGGGAACGGTTGGCACTGGCGGTATCGTCCTGATTAGTATCGGTGGTGCCATGGGTATGCCATTGCCATTGGTTGCCGGCATGATTATTTCTGGCGCCAGTTTCGGGGACAAGATGTCCCCCGTATCGGACACCACGAATCTCGCGGCACTTTCTGCTGGCACCGACTTGTACGCACACATAAAAAGCATGATGTACAGCACCATACCTAGCTACATTATTGTGCTCATCGTATTCTCATGGATCGGGCTCGGTTATGCAGATCAACAACTTCCAGATGTAGAGTTACAATTGCTTCTTAACGGATTGGATGCAACCTACGAGATCAATATATTCATGCTCTTGCCAATGATTGTCTTAATGGGACTGGCAATGCGCAGACTGGCTGCAGAAGCCGCAATGATGATCGCCGCGCTGGTAGCTATGTTGATGGCGCTCTTCATCCAGGGAACTGGCCTGAGTCAGGTATTAACCAGTCTCTATGAGGGCGCTTCTACGCAAACAGGTGTAAAAACTCTGGATACACTCTTAAACCGGGGCGGCATTGTGGATATGGCGTGGACATTTACACTTGCTATTATTGCCATTGTACTTGGGGCTTTACTAGAACAATTTGGTTTTTTAAAGGTTTTAATCGAAGTTGTTTTAAGCGGACTAAAACGACAAGCAGCGATTGTTACCGCAACGATCCTAACAGCATTCGGTGGCAATATTGCGCTGAGCGAGGCCTATATCTCAATTATCCTTAACGGGCAATTATTTAGGGATACCTATGATGATGCCGGCATCGATCGTTCGGTTTTATCACGTTCATTGGAAGAAGGCAGTACGCTCACAACAGCGCTGATTCCCTGGACGACTACAGGCGCATTCTATACAGTTACCCTTGGCGTCGCTACACTTGATTACTGGCAATGGTCACTGCTCAATTGGATTAATCCGTTGGTGGGGATTCTATTTGCTTGGTTGGGTATCGCACTGTTTCAGCGCCAGCAACCCGAAGAGCCAACCCATTGATCCTGTTGACCTGGAGTAAGGTGAGTAAAATGCCTGAGCTCTGTCTTTATGGGATTAGACCCGGTATTGGCGTGGAACTTGTTTAGTTAAATAAGTATCTGTGATGTGTCCAGTTGAACTTCTATGTATTGTAGTCTTGCTGTCTCTATCCGAAATTAATTTTTGATTATTGTACTACTCTTATAAGAAACACCATTAATTACAAGGAGACTAGCGCATGGAAAAGATCTATATTAATCTGTTCTTAGTGTTAATATTATTGTTCGGTTCAAGCACCGTCGTATCTGCTTCAAATGAATTGAAATTCGAAGCAGATTTAAGCCGCGCGTAAGAGGTTACTAAACTCAACACAAAAATATGCTCCCTTATCCAACCCCCGGCCAATAATGGCTATCAGGCAAAGCGCGTTTACCAAATATGGCTTGCCCAACGCGTACGACGGTAGCCCCTTCTTCAATGGCAATTTCGTAGTCACCTGACATGCCCATTGAGAGCTCTTCAAACGACAAGTTAGCAGGTGCTTCGTGTCGCAACATGTCACGTAATGCGCGCATCTTAATAAAACATTCACGTACACGTTCATGATTTGTGGAAAAAATAGCGAGGGTCATTAATCCCTTTATTCGCAACGAGGAATAGTTGGGCAACTGAGCGACAAAAGTGCGCACATCTTCGGGTGCCAGTCCGAATTTACTGGCTTCACCCGAACTGTTTACTTGCACATAAACATCGATGGCACGACCTTCATTTTGCAGACGCTTATCGAGTTCTGCAGCAACTTTAAGGCTATCCAGCGCCTGAAACTCATTGGCAAAACGTGCCAAATATTTAGCCTTGTTGGTTTGAAGATGGCCAATAACTGACCACCTAATATCCAGATCACCTAATGCCTCAGATTTCTCACGTGCTTCCTGGATTTTATTTTCACCCATTTCATGACAACCCGCAGCATAAGCAAGACGTAGTCTTTCTGCAGGGACAGTTTTGGTTACAGGCAGAAGACGAACACTGGATGGCTCGCGGCCTGCCTGTTTGCAAGCAGCAACGATACGTTGCTGAACGGTGGCGAGATTTTTTTTGATCTCATTAAGTTGTTGCGCTGCTTGTTCCAATACTATCTCCAATTTCTCTAACTATGAGCTGAGTTTTGACCCTTGATGAAATACCATTTTCCAGCCACTACCAGTGCGTTTCCAGATTGAACTTCTGATTGACCCTTTGCCTACGCTATCCGAGCCACCAATTTTCTGCGCTTGGTAGATGGCCAATACTAAATCATCAGACAGTACTTTTACCCTAAAATGAATCATTGACCAACGATCATGAATACTTTTATTTAGTAACCAATCGATCACTGCTTGTCTTGAACCAATCCTGCCCGTACTGCCAATTTCTTCAAAATCTTCTGCCAGAAGCGCATTCAATACTAAAGGGTTTCTCTTCATATCCGTATGTAACAGTTTTATTTCTAACTGTCTGATCTGTGCTTCAATACCATCCACGATAAGTCAAAGTTCCAAATTACAGTTATTACTTTACCCGCATGCCTGGCTGTGCGCCCGTATCAGGAGAAAACAAGTAGAGCGCTCCCCCACCACCCGCTGCTAGTACCATTCCTTCAGACAGGCCAAACTTCATTTTACGCGGTGCTAAATTGGCCACCATAATCGTCATGCGCCCTTTGAGCTGCGCAGGATCATAAACGGATTTAATGCCTGCAAAAACGGTACGTTGTTCAGTGCCAATATCCAGCGTCAACTTTAACAACTTGTCCGCCCCTTCAACGTGTTCAGCATTGATAATCGTGGCGACTCGCAAATCGATTTTATTAAAATCGTCAATCGAAATTGTGTCCGCAATGGGCGCCTGGTCATGTTGTTGCTGTAAAGCATGACGCGCAGGTGAATGTGAATCAACTGCGGGGACAAGCGTTTCTTTGTTTGCAGCAATTAAAGCATTAATGCTTTTAGCATCAATACGCTTCATCAAATGTTGATAGGCATTGATGCGATGACCTGCAGGCAATAACAAACTGGAAACCGGCTGCTCCTCTGATAGATTGGGCCAAGTCACAGGCTCACAGTTCAAGAAACTTTCAATTTGCTTGACGGTTTCTGGCAAAATGGGTTTCAAATAGCACGAAAGTATATAAAAAAGTTGTATCCCCAGACTACAAACGCGGTGCAACTCACTGTTGCGCGTTAGATCCTTAGCAATTTCCCAAGGTGCGAGTGTGTGAATCATTTCATTCGCTGCATCGGCACATTTCATAATGACACGAATTGCAGCTGAGAAATCTCTTTCTTCATAAGCTTTTTCAATGACATCGGGGCGCCACCATGAAAAATGCTTATCAACTAATTGCTGCATTAACTGATAATCCGCATCGTCAACCAGTTTCCCATCAAATCGCTTAGAGATGAAACCGACACATCGACTGGCAATATTGACATATTTACCAACCAAATCTGAATTCACACGCGCAACAAAGTCTTCCAGATTCAGGTCAATATCTTCCATGCTGCCATTCAGTTTTGCGGCATAGTAATAACGCAGCCATTCAGGGTTTAACCCCTGCTCTAAATAGCTTTCCGCTGTAATAAAGGTACCACGTGATTTACTCATTTTTTCACCATTTACGGTGAGAAAACCATGCGCAAAGATTTTAGTGGGCGTTCGATAACCCGCATGCTCCAGCATAGCCGGCCAAAACAATGCATGAAAATAGAGAATGTCTTTACCAATGAAATGATATAACTCCGCGGCCGAATCTTTATTCCAAAACGCTTCAAAATCGATGTTATTCAGTTCACACAAATGTTTGAAGCTGCCCATATAGCCAATCGGTGCATCCAGCCAGACGTAAAAATACTTTCCAGGTGCATCGGGAATCTCAAAACCGAAATAAGGCGCATCACGCGAAATATCCCAGTCGGAAAGTTTATTTTCATCCGCCTCTCCCAACCATTCGCGCATTTTATTAGCGGCTTCTGGCTGCAGGTGGTCTGACTCACGCGTCCAACGTCGTAGAAAATCCACACAGCGACTATCTGATAGACTAAAGAAGTAATGCTCAGAAGATTTTTTAACTGGAATCGCCCCGGATACGGAAGAACAGGGATCTTTCAAGTCAGTGGGAGCGTAGGCTGCGCCACAAACCTCACAAGAATCGCCATATTGATCTTTTGCTGCGCATTTGGGACACGTCCCTTTGACATAGCGGTCGGGTAAAAACATGCCCTTAATAGGATCGTAAAGCTGCTCAATAGCCCGAGTCGCAATCAGACCTGCCGCTTTTAGCTTGGTGTAAATATCTTCTGAGAAATATTGCGTTTCTGCTGAGTGCGTAGTGTAATAGTTATCAAAGTGGATATTAAATCCCTTAAAATCACTGAAATGTTCGTGATGTACCCGTGCGATTAATGCTTCTGGTGTAATCCCTTCTTTTTCTGCACGCAACATGATAGGTGTACCATGTGTATCATCCGCACACACATAGTACACAGTATGTCCCTGCATTTTCTGGAATCGCACCCAGATGTCGGTTTGAATGTATTCCACCAAATGGCCAAGATGGATGTTGCCATTCGCATAAGGTAAAGCGGACGTTATCAGGATTTTTCGCGTGTTCATTAACTACCTTATAGAACAAATTGATTAAACCAAATGTGAATTGTAACAAACTGTGTACGCGATCCTGATATTTGTTAACATCTGTGACTGAATTCGTATTACCCATTTAAAGCAGTATATAAGGAGTCTTTGACGTGACTATTTCTGAGCAGCAAGTGCTCTCCGTTCTGAAGGAGATTATTGATCCCACTACCCAGAAAGATTACGTGTCCACTAAAGCGGCACGTAATCTTCAAATTGAGAATAACAATATCTCCCTCGAAATTGAACTGGGCTACCCTGCAAAAAGTGTGACAGATGCCATTCATCAACGTGTCGTAGATGCACTGAGTGCTATCCCTGATGTGGGTACTATTCGCCTCAATATTACCAGCAAGATTATTCCCCACAGTGTGCAACGTGGAGTGAAACTGATACCTGGCGTAAAAAACGTCATTGCGGTGGCCTCGGGTAAAGGTGGCGTCGGCAAGTCGGCTACAGCCGTTAATCTCGCATTGGCATTGGCTGCAGAGGGTGCATCTGTAGGTATTCTGGACGCGGATATTTATGGACCATCGCAGCCGCAGATGCTGGGTATTACTGAGCGACCAGAATCGCCAGATGGCAAAACGATGGAACCCATCAGGGCGCACGGTATTCAAGCCATGTCTATTGGTCTGTTGATTGACGTAGAAACGCCCATGGTATGGCGCGGCCCCATGGTGACCCAGGCTTTACAACAATTATTGAATGATACCCGCTGGCATGAGATCGATTATCTGATTGTCGATTTGCCGCCGGGTACTGGCGATATTCAGTTAACCCTCGCACAAAAAGTACCCGTAACAGGCGCTATTATTGTCACCACACCACAGGATATTGCTTTATTAGATGCCCGTAAGGGATTAAAAATGTTTGAGAAAGTAGGTATCCCTATTTTAGGCATTGTAGAAAACATGAGTACACATACCTGTTCTCAGTGTGGTCATACCGAGCATATTTTTGGGTCGGGTGGTGGTAAAAAAATGTGTGCCGATTACGAAACGGAGTTTCTAGGTGCATTACCACTCGATATAAAAATTCGTGAACAAACGGATGTGGGCGTGCCTAGCGTTGTCGCCGACCCAGCGGGACAAATAGCCGCAACCTATCGATCTATTGCACGTCGTGTTGCAGTAAAAGTTGCGGATTTGGCAGAAGATCAATCTGAACTATTTGCAAAAATAGTCATGGAAAATGACTAAAGGGCATCTATAAAAATTCGGAGGTCTAAGTAAGATAAGGCGAGAACAAAAAATCTTGACGCAGCATATAACTGATATGCAAGGAAATTTTTTTGTGAGTAACGAAGTATTGTGACGAAATATGGATTTTTAGAGGTGCCCTAAACGTCTTTGTCGCATTACACGGCGCCTGACATAATTTTCAACTATTAATGATTACAGAATGACTATAAAATCTGACAAATGGATTCGTCGTATGGCGCTTGAGCATGGCATGATAGAGCCGTTCGAACCAGACCAGATCAGGCAGAAAAACAATCAGAAGATTGTGTCTTATGGCACTTCAAGTTATGGTTATGATATCCGCTGTTCTGATGAATTCAAGCTCTTTACAAATATCAATTCCACTATTGTGGACCCCAAGAATTTTGATTCGAATTCATTTGTCGATGTAAAGAATGACGTTTGTATTATTCCGCCCAATTCTTTTGCCCTAGCCCGTACCGTTGAGTATTTTCGTATTCCCAGAAATGTACTCACGATTTGTCTGGGAAAATCCACTTATGCCCGCTGTGGCATCATTGTCAACGTCACCCCTTTTGAACCAGAATGGGAAGGTTATGTCACGCTTGAGTTTTCCAATACAACGCCCTTACCTGCTCGAATTTATGCCAATGAAGGCGTTGCACAAGTGATTTTCTTTGAAGCCGATGAGGTGTGTGAAACATCATATAAAGATCGGGGTGGCAAATACCAAGGGCAACAAGGTGTGACACTTCCAAAAACATGAAGTAAAGCAAGTCTTAATCGTTGTGGTCTATGCCCAGCATTCTATCAAGTTAGGATTGATGAAGTGCGGACACACTGCGCAACGCCATAAAAAGTAGCACATGTTTTCCTTTCTGTTCAACTACAGTCTCGATCTGCTTGAACTGGTATCATAAAACCCTATGCGAAAACTTGTTCTACTGCTCACTATCTTTTTATTCGCCATCCCTGTCTCACTGGCAGTATTTTTTTCTTTGGCGATCGAGGCACAACCCCGTGTAGTGCGTCAGGTGACGCTTGCCCCGGAACATATAGAACGGGCAAAAAAAATAATTGATACACATCACTATCAAGTACGATCTGGCATGTTGGCTACAGTCCGTATCCTTTCTAAGGATGCTGACATTGCAGCCAATTATCTGGTCAATCGTTTTGCCAAGGGTAATGCACATGTCAATCTTTCCGACCGCGGTGCTTTCGTCCGCTTAAGCCTACCTATGCCTGAAAATATAGTGAATGGGTATTTAAATTTTGAAGCAAATCTAATTCAGACTGAAGGGTTCCCGCAATTGCAGTCGCTACGGATTGGTAATCTGGCATTGCCCGATTTTGTTACCAATATACTGGTGTCTCAGTGTATCACTTGGTTACAGCGCATACCTGAATTTCGTTCAGGTATGGCGGCAATCCAACGCGTACGATTGTCACCAAACGAGATAAATATCAGTTATCGCTGGGAAAATGATTTTTATCAAAAAATGAATGGGATTTCACTTATTGATGAACAGGAAAAAGCACGATTGCTACAATATCAGTCGTTACTGGTTGAGAACAGTCAAACACATGATGCTCGGATCCCGCTTTCAGATGTTTTGCCGCCATTAATGCATCTGGCTGCCAAACGCTCGATAAATGGCGCGGCAATCGCTGAGAATCGCGCCATGATTCTGGTTACCACGTTTTATGCATTGGGCATGCCGCTGAGACACTTAATTCCAGACGCGTCTAACTGGCCGCAGCCAGTTAGACGCGTGGTTACCATCGACGGGCGCGATGACCTTGCTAAACATTTTATGGTATCAGCAGCCATCACCGCCTATGCAGATACGATATTGTCTGATGCCATTGGTTTATATAAAGAAATTGAAGATTCTCGTACAGGTAGTGGTTTCTCATTCAATGATATTGCTGCGGATCGTGCGGGCACAAGATTCGGCGAGAAAGCGGTAGCCAATCAGGTTTCCGCACAACGACTACAACAACAACTGGTTACTTCCAGACTGCGTGACACAGATCTGATGCCAGCCTGGTCTGATCTACCCGAGTTTATGCATGAAGCTGAGTTTAAAAAACGCTTTGGGGGTATTGATGCACCCGCCTACCATAAAATGATGGAA
>CAXBGL010000103.1:0-9716 GCA_963975255.1 uncultured Nitrosomonas sp.
TCATTACTCTATCCTCTCAAGAAATAGAGTCTCCTGTAAACCCGGGGGAATTCAACACGCCCTTTTCAACTCGTTACAGGCCGGAAATGGGAAGGTTCTGAATTTGGTGGTGCTCGTGGTCGCACAGGTGCACCAAAAATTGTTGACTGGTATATGGAGGGGAAAATTAATATTGATTCACTGATTACACATACTTTGAAATTGGAAGATATCAATGAAGGCATTCGCCTGATGAAAGCAAGTGAATCTATACGCTCTGTTGTAATTTATTAGTGATGATAAAGTTAGAGACTCGTAGTCAACATAGCTGTTTTGGTGGTATTCAGGGCTTTTATCAGCATCATTCAGAAACCATAGGTTTAACTATGCAATTCTCAGTGTATCAACCACCAAAAGCACAATTTAGCCCAGCACCCGTACTGTTTCTTTTAGCGGGACTCACCTGCACAGAAGAAACATTTATGATCAAAGCCGGTGCGTAACGTCATGCTGAATATGGATTAATGTTAGTAACGGTGGATAACAGTCCACGTCAGATCAGGATCCCTGGTGAGACAAATAGTTGGGATTTGAGGCTGGTGCCGGATTTTATCTAAATGCCACAGTGAATCCGTGGTCGAGTCACTATCATATGGAAAGCTATGTTTACATGAGCTACGTGAACTCATTCTTTCACAATTTCCTGCAGATAAAGATCGTATTGGTATTTTTGGTCACTCCATGGGTGGTCATGGTGCTTTAGCGCTCGCGCTTAGAAATCATGATATTTATCAATCCGTATCGGCATTTGCACCAATTTCTGCTCCAATACACTGCCCTTGGGGCCAAAAAGCATTGCGTCACTATCTTGGAGAAGAGTATGGAAATTGGCGTAATCATGATGCCACAGCATTAATTGAGGATGGATATCGTGTGCCCGCTTTACTGATTGATCAGGGTCTGAATGATCAATTCCTAACTGAACAATTACACCCAGAGCGTCTCGAATCAGTGTGCAAACAAGTGGGGCAGCAACTGACATGCGCTATCACGAAGGTTAAGATCATGGCTATTACTTCATCAGCACCTTTATAGCCGATCATCTGCAACATCATCGGAACGCCATTACTGGCTTGCATTAACTCAGCCATGAACCAATCAACTCAATTCAATCAGTCGTGCCAATGCCTTACCACGATGGCTGATCCGATTTTTTTGTTCAGCAGGAAGCTCTGCTGCAGTTTTACCAAGCTCTGATAAAAAGAAATAAGGATCATAACCAAACCCCCCTTGACCTCTTGGTTGCAGAATAATTTCACCATGCCAACTACCGTCAACAATGATGGGCTGAGGATCATCAACATAACGCACCAGCACGATGATGCAATAATAAAAGGCATTTCGATCAGATTGATCTTTGAGCACATCAATTAATTTATGGTTATTACGTGCGTCTGACTTAGGCTCACCCGCATAGCGCGCTGAAAAAACACCTGGCGCACCATTCAGTACCTTGACGCAAATACCCGAATCATCTGCCATAGCTGGCAGACCAGAACATTGACTGGCATGTCGCGCTTTGGTCAGTGCATTTTCAACAAATGTAGCATAGGGTTCTTCCACTTCACTAATATTGAACACGGACTGGGGTATTACCTCAATGGCCAATGGCGCAAACAAATCACCAATCTCAAGTAATTTACCTGGATTATTACTGGCAATAACAAGTTTTTCTATCGCAGACAACATCTTAATCTGACGCTAATGTGGTTTTTTGGATTAATATTAATTTTTGTATTCCTTGCTGTGCCATATCCAACATAACCGCCAGCTCTTGTCGACTAAAGGTCGCCCCTTCGGCAGTCCCTTGTACTTCTACCAGGCCCAAACTACCCGTCATCACTACATTCATATCCGTATCACAGGAATAATCTTCTAGATAATCAAGGTCAAGAATAGGTTTGCCTTGATGAATACCCACTGAAATAGCAGCGATATGATCAAGTATGGGTGTGGTTTCAATCAACTGTTGGTATAACAATCGATCAACTGCATCATGTAAAGCAACAAATGCGCCTGTAATACTGGCAGTTCGAGTACCGCCATCCGCTTGAATAACATCACAATCAATCTGAATAGTACGTTCACCTAATTTTTCCAAATCTACAACTGAGCGCAATGCGCGCCCAATCAAACGCTGAATTTCCATGGTTCGTCCAGACTGTTTACCCCTCGCCGCTTCACGCTGCATACGTTCATTAGTAGAACAAGGCAACATCCCATATTCAGCCGTCAACCAACCCTGACCCTTTCCTTTTAGAAAGGGTGGAATACGTTCACTTACACTGGCCGTACAGATAACTTTGGTGTCTCCACACTCAATCAAAACAGCGCCTTCAGCGTGTTTCGTATAGTGGCGCGTCATTTTTATAGGGCGAATTTGATCTGGATTTCGATTACTGTGGCGTGTCATTGTGTTAGGTCTTTATTGTTTATTAATTAAAAATTGACAGGACATCATTCCCAAGGGAACGAACTATTTGAATCACCGCCTTTAAAAGGAATGCGCTATTCGGAAAAGCGATAGTGTGGTTTTGGTGGCGCACCAGCAGAGAGTGTCAATACGTCATACCCCTCTTCTGTCACCAATATGGTGTGTTCCCACTGCGCGGACAAACTACTGTCTTTGGTGGTAATGGTCCAGCCATCCGGCAAATGACGAATAGCTGCTTTACCCGCATTAATCATGGGTTCAACCGTAAAAATCATGCCTGGCTTAAGCTGCAGGCCAGTTCCAGAACGACCATAATGCAGCACTTGTGGATCCTCATGAAAATTTACACCAATGCCATGACCACAGAATTCTCGAACCACACTATAACCCACATTCTCAGCCAGTTTCTGGATAGCCTGACCAATATCACCCAGGTGGTTACCGGGTTTTATCTCATCAATACCCCGCCACATTGCTTCATATGTCAGTTCACACAGACGTTTTGCTTTTATGGATGGTTCCCCTACATAATACATGCGGCTGGTATCACCATGATAATCATGCTTAATAACAGTCACATCAATATTAACAATATCCCCATTTTTCAAAACCTTCTGCCCCGGAACCCCGTGACATATCTGGTTATTAACTGACGTACAGATTGATTTGGGGTAAGGTGAATGACCAGGTGGCGCATAGTTAAGTGGAGCAGGTATGGTTTCCTGTACATCAACCATATAATTGTGGCACAAAGTATCGAGCTCATCTGTCGTAACCCCTGGTTTTACAAAAGGAGTAATGTAATCCAGGACTTCTGATGCGAGCTTACCTGCAACACGCATTTTCTCGATTTCCTCAGGTGATTTTATAGTTACCGTCATAATATTTTATAATAATACATCAATGAGTTATACGATTTTATTTCAACAATATGCTACCTACAAGTAGTAACAGAATACAAACAAGTCATAGGCGAGCACAAGTTGTAGCGACTAACTGACTACCAACAAACTTTTCAGCCATTATCTTCATTTTCGCGTGAACACCTACTGTGGGCTCTCTAATTACGAATTTAATCTGTTTTATATTGCGCTCTCCGATTGTTGCCTTGGCGATTCCTTTATTTTTTAATTCCGCAAGTAGAATTTGAGCAGCCAATTTATCACGTAGAACTGCCAAAGAAATCGCATTATGCCACGCACCTTCCTCCTGTACTTGAAAGTTGTCGATACCCAATTTTTTCAGTTTTCTTATTTCTCTATTCGTATCACGAGTGCGACTAAACGGTGGAATATATACCCAATATGCCGCAATAACATCGATTAAATTTTGGCTTAATTTTCCGCTTAATTCTAAGCCTGTAATAGCAGTTTCAGCCCGCCGCAAATCGTTACCGAAGAAATCACCCCATTCCAAACAACTCACTCGAGTAGGCAGTAATTTAATTTTTTCAGAATTGAGTAACCGTGGCGTTTTTATATTAGCCTGATTATCCGCACTAAAATGGATGATCACTACAAAGACCACATTCACAATCAAAAATAAGTAGAAAATTATTTTCATTAAAAATAACAGTTTTAAGTGTCTATACTAGTGGTTTCTTGTTGTTAACAATCTTATGCCTTGCTAGAATATACAGTTAATCTCACAAATACCGATTTTGGAAGCGCTACCTAAAGAGAATGGAATGCAAAACATGAATATAATTATGAACACGGCGATAGTTATTGTATTAGCATTATCTGTCCCAACTTTTGCTGAAACCACTACCATAACCAAAGGTGATGCTGCCAAAGGCAAAGTAATCGCGACGGGTGTTTGTGCAGGTTGTCACAATGTTGATGGTAATAGCGTTATCCCGACAAATCCAAGTTTAGCCGGACAACATGCAGAGTATATCACCAAGCAGTTGTCAGACTTCAAAACAGTAGATGGTACACCAGCAAAACGCAACAATCCTGTGATGGCTTCCATGGTTGCTACGCTTTCATTGGAAGACATGAAGAATCTCGGTGCTTATTATGCCCAACAAAAAGCAAAACCCGGTAATGCAGCCAAAGATGAGCCGCTAATGAAAATGGGCAAAACCATCTACCATGGCGGCAATTTAGAAAATGGTATTCCTGCATGTGCCGGCTGTCATTCTCCGAATGGTTCTGGCATTCCACCACATTACCCAAATCTGGCAGGACAACATGCCGCTTATACACTGACACAGCTTAAAGCATTTTATAATAGAGAGCGTCTAAATGATGGCAATGTGATGCAAATGATTGTTTCGCGTATGAGTGGGCGAGAAAAGAAAGCAGTCGCTGAATATATTTCTAGATTACGTTAAGCCCAATTAACTAGAGGTAATAAAAAGCGACTAGCGTCGCTTTTTATTACCTCTAGTACATTACCACGTGCCAAATATCTTTTCTGCTGCAGCCAATGTTTTGTCTATTTCTTCGTCGCCATGTGCAGAAGAAACAAAACCGGCTTCAAACGCTGAGGGTGCAAAATAAATCCCTTCATTTAACATGGCATGAAAAAACCGGTTAAATAACGCTTTGTCACATCCCATTACCTCAGCAAAACTGGCTGGGACATCTTGCCGAAAATAAAGGCCAAACATCCCACCCACAGACTGTGCACTAAAAACAACACCTCGCCTCTTTGCCACAGCAGCAATACCTTCAGTTAGTTGCTTGGTACTGTTTGCAAGCTTTTCATAAAATCCTGCCACTTGTACCTGCTTTAAGGTTGCAAGCCCTGCAGCAACCGCAACAGGATTACCAGAAAGCGTACCTGCCTGATAAACAGGACCCAATGGTGCGAGACATTGCATAATGTCACGTCTACCACCAAAAGCTGCCATTGGCATACCACCTCCAATTACTTTTCCAAGTGTTGTAAGATCTGGTTTAATCTGATAAAGACCTTGCGCACACGTCAAGCCAACACGAAAACCAGTCATCACCTCATCAAAAATCAACACGCTGTCGTGTTGGGTGCATAAATCACGTAAATTAGACAAAAAGCCTACTTCAGGTATCACCAGGTTCATGTTGCCTGCAACGGGTTCAACAATCACCGCAGCAATTTCATTCCCACATTCTTTAAAAGTTTTTTCCAGACCGGATAGGTCGTTATAATCTAGAACAATAGTATGTCCCACTGTCTCCGCAGGTACACCAGCGGAACTGGGATGACCAAAAGTCAACGCACCCGAACCAGCTTTGACCAGCAAAGCATCATCATGGCCATGGTAACATCCTTCAAATTTAATAATACGGCTTCTACCTGTATAACCACGGGCTAAACGAATCGCACTCATACCTGCTTCCGTGCCCGAGCTCACCAATCTAACCTGCTCAATAGATGGCACCAATTGACAAATCAATTCAGCTATTTCTAGTTCTGCTTCAGTTGGTGCTCCAAAAGTTAAGCCATTTTGCGCCACACTCTGCACCGTTTTAATCACTTCAGGGTGTGCATGACCCAATATGAGTGGCCCCCAGGAACCGACATAATCTATATACTGTTTGCCATCTGCATCCCATACATAAGCGCCTTGTCCTCGCTGAAAAAATACGGGCACCCCACCCACTGACTTAAAAGCGCGGACGGGAGAATTCACACCGCCTGGGATATACTTTTGAGAAAGTTCAAATAATTGATGATTACGTGAAGTCATTTTATAACTCGCAAAGAAGATTTAAAAATTTTGAATTAATTAAAGCAGTCACAGGTTTTCGTCCACTTAGGCTTCAATCTCTGCTGCACTTAAGGCTGTTTTACTAGGAAAAGGAAGTGATATATATCTAACAAATTCACTCCATACTTTTAGGTTCTATTTTCTATACCCCCTTGTTTCTTACCTTACTCACTAGGCTCAGCAGAACATTTGTGAAAATTGCTCAGCCGCAGGCTGAATATTCTGCGCATTAAATACAGCATTACTGACTGCGATGGCATCGCTTCCATGGCTGATTAATATTTCAGCATTGGTCAAATTAATTCCGCCAATGACAACGATTGGTGCCAATAATTGTTGCTTCGCTTGACACAAAAAATCGATAGAAACAGTGACTGCATCCGGTTTTGTAACAGAAGTAAAGAATGCACCAAACGCCACATAATCAACCCCTTGTTTTTCAGCCTGAACAGCTAATCCCAAACAGTTATAACAAGAAGCACCAATTATTTTTTTTGGTCCTAAACGAAGCCTTGCTTCAGCGATAGAAACATCATCTTCACCGACATGCACCCCATCTGCGTCAACATCAATGGCAAGATCCAGATGATCATTTATAATAAGCGGAACATTGAAATTTCGACAAAGGCGACGCAACAAAAAGGCTTGCTCGCACATTAATTCCCTATCAGCGCTTTTGTTACGGTATTGTATCAACCGGGCACCACCAGCAAGTGCTTGTCGTGTCATTCCAAGCAGGATTTTAGTGTCCGTTTGATCTGGGGTAATCGCATATAACCCACTAATTTCCAGATGTTTCATTTATTATGGTTATCCTTGTTTCCATCGGCATCTTCGTCACTATCATTGGCCCAAAAGAACCTATCGGGTAAATATTGTCCCATCCCTGGTCGAAAACCAGCTTTCAGCGCATGCCAAGTATAATCTTGTGCTTCATAAACACCTTCCTCAACAGATAGTCCGTTAGCAATAGATGCAGCAATCGCAGAGGCCAAGGTACAACCTGAACCATGATAAGAATGCACCAGTCGCTCCCATTTATCCAAACGGACAATGCCGCCTGAATTAAAAAGCGTATTAATAACTTGGGATGTATTTTCATGTGTACCTGTAATCAATACATTTTCACATCCTAACTGTATCAATTTCTGGGCACAGTAATTTAGATCCAACAAATGTTGGTCATCGTCGTCCTCTTCATCATCCTGTGCAAGACGACGTACTTCGATACTGTTCGGAGTAAGAATAGTCACTTGAGGCAACAATAATTCACGCATTGCTTGTAACATTTCTTCACTGACAAGGTCATCGCCTCGGCCCGATGCCAACACTGGATCCAGGACTACCGGAATATCAGGATAATCTGAAACCACTTCAGCAATCGCTGCAATAATTTCAACACTACCTAACAAACCAATTTTAAATACGTGCACAGGCATATCTTCTAATACAGTCCGCGCTTGATCCGCCACCCATTCTGGGTCAAGTGCCATCATATCTTCTACCCCGGCAGTATCTTGTACCGTAATAGCAGTAATAATTGGCAACGAGTGGCAACCCATGCTGGCGATCGTCAGAATATCAGCTTGTATGCCTGCTCCACCACTTGGGTCGTTTGCAGCAAAAGAAAGTACAATAGGGGGTGGCTGTAACATACATTAATACCGTAAAATATCATTTTAACCTAAAAGAAAGTTGCTATCTATCATGCCTACTGAAGAGAATCGCGTTTACAATAGTTATATGTGTCTTATTTGTGGCTTTATCTATGATGAAGCCAAAGGATCTCCTGAAGAAGGCATTGCCCCTGGCACACGTTGGGAAGATGTACCCATCAACTGGACTTGTCCAGAATGTGGTGCACGTAAAGAAGATTTTGAAATGGTACAAATATAAATGCGTATCCTGCATACGATGCTACGCGTGGGCGATATGGAGAAATCAATTAATTTCTATACCCAGGTATTAGGTATGAAGTTATTGCGTCGTAAAGATTACCCTGATGGTAATTTTACACTTGCATTTGTCGGCTACCAGAATGAAACGAATGGAACCGTTCTGGAATTAACGCATAATTGGGATACCACTGAATATGACCTGGGTGATGGATTCGGTCATATCGCCATTGAAGTTGATGACGCCTATCGAGCCTGTGAAGAAACAAAAAAACTGGGCGGAGTAGTCACACGTGAAGCCGGTCCCATGAAACATGGCACAACTGTCATTGCTTTTGTTGCGGATCCAGATGGATACAAAATCGAGTTCATTCAGAAAAAATAACCAAAAACTCCCTACGCATTTTATTTTCTTTTATTATTATTGCTGAACCTTGTTTGGATATCTATGCTTCACCCATGTAATAAAAAGATTGCGGGGATTTTATTAATATTGGGTAGCGCACATTTCCATATTTTGATCGTTTTAGTTGCAATACTTTCATTTGCCAAAGTGAGATTACTGGCAATACTTAAATCAGTACTATTCCGACAGGTTCTAGTCAGCAACTCCAACAACTTTTGGTTTCTATAAGGTGTTTCAATAAATATTTGGGTTTGATCATGAACCTTTGATAGTTTCTCTAGCTCAATTATTTTTTTGACGCGCGCATCCGCTTCAATCGGCAGATAACCATGAAATATAAAACGTTGACCGTTTAATCCAGATGCCATCAATGCCAACATTATTGAAGACGGACCCACCAAAGGTATCACTCGAATATCCTTCTGGTGGGCAAGTCGTATCAAACCTGCCCCAGGATCAGCCACTGCTGGACAACCTGCTTCAGATAACATACCCACATCATTATCTGCCAACAATGGCTCCAGAAAAGATAAATATTCTTGGGGCTGCGTATGCTCGTCCAGCACTTGCATCTTGATTTTCTGTAATGGCAAGCAGCAACCAATTTGTTTCAGGAATTGCCGTGCGGTTTTAGGGTGCTCAACAATGTAGTAAGCAATTTTTGCAATACGTTGTTGAACTGCAGGAGGCGTTACCCAGGCAAGACCTTCTGGACCTAATGGTGTGGGAATAAGGAAAAGTGTGCCGTTCATTACATCACCAAATGATGAAATCAATTACAGTTAATAAACAAATGAAAAAATAAAACCCCGTCAATTGGCACGGCACTAACACAATTTAATGCAGTACTCTTGGCACACTCAGAATAAACTCAGGAATGGCAACATCAAAATGAAACCCATCTTCTGCCGCCATCTGATAACTACCTTTCATAGAACCCACAGATGCTGAAATAACCGTGCCACTAGTATATTCAAAACTATCGCCAGGCTTGAGTAATGGCTGCTCACCAACAACTCCTAAACCGCGTACTTCCTGCACACTGCCATCTCCATTGGTAATCATCCAGTGCCGACTAATTAACTGGGTAGCAATGGTGCCCGCATTGGCAATGGTAATGGTATAAGCAAACACATGGCGGTCTGCTTCCTCATCTGATTGATCAGGAAGATATGCCGTACGAACACTCACATCTATCACATATTTTTTTCGGAGCAGGTTTTTCTTTTTCGGTTTTAAATT
>CAXBGL010000104.1:0-9622 GCA_963975255.1 uncultured Nitrosomonas sp.
TACATCTTGATACACATTGGACACTCAATTCAACAGTTAATTGTGACATAGCCTAGATAATGATTATTTCATAAGTATTTTTACTAACCCTTCTATCCGATCATTGATGATGGAGAAACATTTACGAATATCATCTGCTGTTTTTCCATAAGGGTCTGTAATTTCCCATTGAGATATGGGTATCTTTTCGATGCAGGCTCCCAGCAGAAATACCTTGTGTCTTGCATCAGGATATTGTGATAGCAACATGGATTCATTCTGATAGTCCATGACAAAAATCACGTCTGAAGTGTTAATTAGTTCTTGTGTAATGGGTTGGGATCGGTGCTTAGTAAGTGAAATGCCAAATTCAGGCGCAATTTTTAAGACAGCTTCGGGTGATGAGCGTGGATCCACACGAGATAATCCCTTCCATAATCCAGCTGACTTTATTTCTAAACTTCTGTTATCAGTTAGCGCAAGTTTTTGTTTTAAAGATAGGGCTGCTGTTGGGCTACGAATGATATTACCTAGGCAAATAAACATAATGTTGTTAATTTCATTTGCGCTTTGACGAAATAGTATAGGTTGATTTCCTAGGAACCTATTTAGTTGTTGTTTCATGAAAATACGTCGCGACTTGGGACCAAGTAGTCGGTAGATTCGAATTTGTTTAAGCAGTGGTTCAGGAATGGTTTTTGAGATTATACTTTTTAGGTCAGCTTTGGCAAGCGCGCCGGTGGTTTCTCTAAATTCCTGTATGGCTGGCATGGGGTCATTCAATGAGAATACAGCATCGTGTGTACGGAAGCTAAAATCTGTCATAAAATGAATAAGCTCTCGATATCGTGAAATGGGTTCAATTTTGTTATTTTGCGAATCTTCGAAGATGTTATGAAGCCGTAATATATCACCTGCCATCCACCGTGCTCGTATGCCTACGGGATAAGCTTTAGGAATATTGGGTTGTATCCCATGGGCAAGTTGCCATTCGTAATAGGGGAAATCGATGCCAGCTTGTGCAGACAAAAAAAGTGAACCCCAATAGCGACCATTAATTTCCATTAGAGCAAAGTTATTGTTACTTGGATTGTAGCGGTATTCAACCATGGCGATACCCTGCCATTTAATTTCTTGTAAGAGTTTGATCGCAAGATCACCTAGCACTGGATCAACCGCTTCAGCTTCTGCCATAACACTGACGCCACCCGTATAGGGAAATTCTTTGATCCGACGATGTTGAAACATCGTTAGTGGTTTACCCTCGTGCATGAGAACGCCAATCCCCTTCCCAACTCCAGGAATATATTCTTGCAGCAATCCGCCATGTAACCATTCTGTATCCTCCGTGATACTTTGGAAGAGATCTTCTGCTGTAATGAAGTATTTAATCCTATAAGTATTTGCTCCTTTGCGCTCAGCCGGTTTAGCAATCAAGGGGAACCGAAGACCTTTGATGAGCTTGCCGATTTCAGATGAAGCTTCAACTGTACGTGATGTTGCTATGGGAACGCCACATTTTTGTGCAGCAGTAAGCGTAAGGCGCTTGTCAAGTACCTGCTCCATTATGGGAGGAGGTGGAGAACCTACATGCACAAGGTTTGTAAGAGTTTCATAATGCTGAGCTACTGCAGTCATTGCACCATCCCCGGTTGGTATTATCATATCGATTCCTTCCGTCTGAATAAGTGACTTTAGCTCTGTAATGAAAGCATCGGGTCTGGTTCTGAAGTTAGGAAGTGTGACGTGCTTTTGAATTGCACGTGATTTAATTGGCGGTTCGTCGGATGAAATAGGTGACACGATGACTGGAATACCTTGGCGATTTAGCGATCGAGCGATAGTTACTGTCAAGCGCAGACCCGCACCAAGTATAAGTACTGGATCATTCATTGGACGCTGTCAAAGCCATGGAGAATTTGTCAAGATTTTACCTTAATTTGATGTCGCTAGACTCAGCCAAGTTCACCCATTCACAACCTGATTCAACTTGACGACGAAATTGTGGTGGGATTTCCGTGTTCCAGCTGATTGCTCTGAGCCTGCCCATTGCACACTCAAGGAGTGGATTAGATGTGAGAAAAGATTGTGTTGTTTGTGATCTCCAATCGAATTTTGCACCAATGAAGGAGCGTGCGCCCTCAATCTGCCCATCCACAAACTTTAATTCGGGCGGCACCATGGTGGCTCCCCACTTGAGCTTAAAATTTAACGGTCCATCCTTTACAAAGGGGTTGCTTCCTCCTAAATTGAATTCCATAAATCCATTTTCCTGTGCCCATGTTAAAGAACGGTTGTAAAGGGCAGAAACAATTCCTTTCTTTAGCCACTCGTCATCTCCATTTCGCCAGCCTAGATTTGCGATTCGGATACGTTTCTTATTCTCCTGAATGAGGAGGATAGCTCCAATCCATTTGTCGTCTAGATGGGCGGTAATAAGAGTGCCGTTTTGATACATACGTTGAACATTTTCCCAACTTGATAGAAATGCGCGTTTTTCATGTCGATTTTGTATTGTTGGAATTAACATCTGGTGGAAAAACTCATGAAGAATTTTATCGCTCTCCGCATTCTCAAAGTGGTAGTCATGGCGACGTGCAACGCGCATTGGGTGATTTGCTCCCTTGCTCGTAATCAGTTCGTGAATTGGTTTGTGAAGATCGACAAGACAATCTACAAACAGAGGTAAGATGCGCCACTCACGTTTGAATAGATGCATTGTCAAGGGGTTTATTGGGCATAAGGTTATGTCGGCGGGTAAAGCTTGATTTCTCCCCTTTAGTATTTGAAAAAGAGAGTATTTCCCCAGAGAGACAGGCTCCAACATTTGACCGAATATTTTGTGTGTCCAAGTTGTGTATTGGGGCTTATCCCCAAGATAAAGAATTGTGCCCTCTTCATTGTTATTAGGAAGTGAAGAACGTACACGGTAAGCTGGCATCTTCCAGTTTTGTAGCGTATCTTGCAAGCTAATTGAAGCAATGTCTATAGGATGACGAACATTATCTGGTAGTGCAGTATGTAGTTGCCGAAGCAAGGGTTTAAATAAACGCAAACCGGATTAATTCCTTATAGAAGATAAGAATCGTTGGTAAAGACAAGACACAACATTTCCTGGTGTGGATCTGACTGATTGAAGTTCAATTCGCTCAGTCGAAAGACCGAAACCTGTTTTAAATTTCACTAATCCTGCTTTAGGGTTGGGATCGTCAGTTCCTCCAAGATTGAAGCTTTCCTTTCCATCATCACGAAGATTGCAGGCAATTTCATGAATGAGGAAGTGTGCGGCGCCACAGTTCATGCCTTCTAAACTGGTACCCTGAGTATGGTTGTATCCCGTTTCTTCAGCTATTAATATAATGTTTGAAGAGAGTATCTGGTCGGCTAATACGGCTTGAAAAATTTCTGCTACACCAGAGTCAACTAATTGAAAAAGATTTTCTATCAATACCGATGTCGTGACAGTTTCCCCACGTTCTTTACGTCGTTGCATAGAGTTGCTGATCAATCGAGCATGGTTCTCAACAGCTTCATGATCGCGTCCACGTTGCATTTCAACACCAGTTTTTTTTGCACGTTTAATGCAATAATTGTGTCCTTTGGTCATTTTTCTTAGAAAATCAGGATGCTTTAGTTTTAATATGTGTTCCCAACGAGTTTTGCGTTTTTTTTCATTATCCAATGGTGGAATTACCCCACTTTGGGAACAAAAACTATTCACTGCTAAATCAGAGATGCCTTTCTTATGACAGAAATCTACCAGTCCTTGCCAGAATGGATCCTTTGTAGGAATATTAGGTATAGAAGGTATTTCCAAAGAGCGTCTAAGCCTTCCGGATTTCATAAAAGCAAGACAGTATACTTTTGATTGTGTAGGGGTGTCGCCTGCCAGAATCCATGGCTGATACCCTTGTGAATTACGATAAGTAATATATTCTGATGTGTAAAATGGGTTATGAAGACTCAGTGCGCTAATCTCAGAGATCACTGATGGTGAAGTATCAAGTGCTATAGCAAAATTACCAGTCATTTAAATTTAAAAACGCTTAAGATTAATAATGATAGATTATCCAAGAACTATGTTCATAACTAAAGTGAGAGTTAAGTAGGAATATTTAGCTTAATTCTATTTTAAAGTAAATGCAAAAAGGCTCTTTGCATGACAATATTTTTGTTGAATTGGTGAACAATGTGAATATTTGTACACTACACTAGAATTTTAGTAATTAAAAGGTAATGATGCAAAGTTTAACCAGTTAATTTGCATTATAGCTGGTAATTATTTCATTTAAATCTCAATGATTAATGCCGATTTTCCGATTAAGTTGAATGAAATAAGTCTTTCCAGTTATGAGGTGGTCAGGGGTTGAGATTTAGCTTTAAAATTAAGGTATGGTAGGTTTGTACCGATAATGCAGGTTAGAAATTATCTGTTGCGGTAAGGATGTTGACTGTTGGTAATATTCAGCTTAAAAATTTGAGAATAAATTGAAATTTACAACTTTTATACGGAATGTGCGAGACAAACTTTTTGATATTGGTCTACGCCAGCAATACTGGGATATTAGAGCCTTTGTTGATGAGTTAGCTCGATTATTTGAGCGAGAGAATCGTGTGTTTATGCGTCATGTATTGCATGATCAATGGCGTTATATGATAGGTATGGTAAGTCCAGAAACGAGTAAAACTTTAATTCATGCGCATAAGGCGGTGGAATGGTTGCTTTATGCACAAAAGATGACACAAAATGGGGGTGTATCAATTGGTTATTTTCCGTGTCGGAATAATTTGGAAAAGTGGATGCCATCCTACCCAGAAACTACGGGTTATATTGCCACCACTCTTTTTATATATTCAGATCGTTTTAATGACCCTGTGGTTAAAGATGCCGCACTTCAAATGATGCGTTGGGAGATTGCGATTCAAATGCCGTCGGGAGCGGTTCAAGGCGGACCTGTTTGTCCGCCAGACCAACAGGCTGCTGCAGCATTTAATACAGGTATGGTGCTAGATGGGTGGTGTTCTGCGTATAGCGCAACTAATGACAAGGAATTTCTAGAGGCAGGACGTCGTGCTGCTAACTTCTTGGTCTCGGATATAGATGTGGATGGTTATTTCCAAACTAATGGTAATTACGTTAGTTCCGGTGAGATTAAGACATATACTTGTTTGTGTGCTTGGGCAATGTATCGATTTGGAGAACTTTCTGGAGTGCACAGTTTTCAAGATACAGCCGTCAAGATAATTGAAGCCGCATTGCGTCAACAAAAGACTAATGGTTGGTTTGCACATAATTGCTTGACAAGATCTGCTGCGCCACTAACGCACACAATTGGATATACCTTGCAAGGAGTGCTGGAGGTAGGTATTGCTGCAGAACGTTCGGACTTCATGGCTGCAGTCAGAGTTTCTGTCGATGAATTAATTGCTTGTATTAATCGACGTGGATTATTAGCGGGTCGTTTTTATGCTGATTGGGAGCCAGCAGCGTTCTCGTCTTGCCTCACAGGTAATGCACAAGTAGCAATTGTTTGTTATAGGCTATTTGAGCGAACTGGTGTGGGCAAGTATAAACAAGCTGCAGATAAATTGGTTGACACACTAAAAACATTGCAAGCATTAGAATCATCAAGCCCTGCACTGAATGGTGCGATTGCTGGTTCTTTTCCAATATATGGTGGATACATGCGGGCTGGCTATCCAAACTGGGCGACTAAATATTTTGTTGATGCTCTATTACTGCAACATAAACTTAACCTTAACGAATAATAAGGCTATGTCGCAATTAACTATTGGTTTTTGTTAACTCTCTAATTGTACTTTAATTATTGAGACTATCAAGTCCATGGTTAATAAGGGTTTTATGAATTCTTAAATCAAATTCAACATTTAATTGTGACATAGCCAATAATAAGTATCGTCAAGAAATCAATCATATTGGGTTTTTTTCTGGATTCTGATTCTACTACTGACTGGTATTTCTAAAATTTTTCAATTGTTAAGGTTAGCCACAGAAACCAAAATAAATATAGATAAGGTGTAACTCATTGATTATATTAATTGCATCATATGTTGTAAACCAAGTTAGTGTACGTAAGCTATTCTATACGTATTTATACTTTTTCAAGTCCACATTTATTTGCCTGTTTCAACTTCAACTGAGTTTTCTGTTGATCTGATGGTTATGGGATAGGAGAGTAACCTATGAGAGATATATTGGTTACTATAATCGTTTTTGGGGTATTGCCTTTTGTATTAAAGAATCCTCATTTTGGTATTTTACTTTGGTCGTGGATTGGTTACATGAACCCACATCGGTTGACATGGGGTTTTGCTTATGACTTTCCATTTGCAATGATCGTAGGGGTTGTAACGATCATTGCAGCTTTTGTTTCCAGAAAAAAGCTACGTTTTTTCTGGACACCAGTGATGGGATGGTTGCTTTTCTTTAATTTATGGATGTTAATATCAACTTTGTTTTCCTTGCAACCTGAGTATTCATGGATTCAATGGCAAAAAATTATAAAAATTCAATTCATGATTTTTTTAACAATATTTATTATGGGAGATAGAGAAAAAATTCATACCCTTATATGGGTCATAGCACTCTCTATTGGTTTTTATGGTATTAAGGGAGGGATATTTACTCTATTGGGTGGAGGCAGTCAGCATGTATTAGGGCCTGGCGGTTTTATTGCCGGGAATACAGAGATTGGCTTAGCACTGGTAATGGTTCTACCATTGTTTTGGTATTTATTCCTTAATTCAGCCCAAAAATGGGTTCGAATCGGATTGATATTTGCTTTGTTGTTGATACCTGTCGGTATTTTGGGTACACAGTCTCGCGGTGCTCTCCTTGCTATTGCTGCAATTGGTTTTTTTCTATGGCTAAAAAGTCGGAAAAAACTTGTGCCGTTTATTGTCATACTTATGCTGGTTCCTATGCTCTATGCATTTATGCCTCAGACATGGCATGATAAAATGGATACGATGAAGGAAGATTACACAGTCGATGCGTCATTCATGGGGCGTGTTCAAGCTTGGAGTTTTGCGATTGATATGGCTGTTAAGCGACCATTAACTGGTGGCGGATTTGAATCTTTTATCCCTGCAAATTATGACCGCTTTTCTCCTGGTTTAGTAGAAGAGGGGACAGGAAAATATCATGATGTGCACAGTATTTATTTTGAGATCTTGGGTGAGCATGGCTTTGTTGGTTTAACTGTCTTCTTAATACTTGGAATTCTTTACTGGAGAACTGCAAGTAGGATAATAATAGTAACTAAAACTTCTGAGCAGCATAAATGGGCTTATGATCTTGCGTCAATGCTGCAGGTTAGCTTAATTGGTTATGCTGTAGGTGGCACCTTTCTAGGACTGGCGTATTTTGATCTTGGTTATCATTACCTAGCTATACTTATTATAGTACAAAGAATCATAGAGAGTTCTTCTATTCCAAGTAATCAATCTGTATCCTCTCATTGAGAGATAGCTGATTGTAGTGGTAGTCGGGGTGAATATTTTAATGTTTTTGTAGTAAGACAAGAGACTTGATAGCCTTGGTGCGCGGCAGATTTAAACAGGCTGTTGGTTATTAACAAAGTATCTCTACTGAGGGAAGTGATTCGTTCTGGATTACTTGGCGCATGAAAATTCAAAAGTAATTATAAGGATGCGTTGATACTATGCTAAGGGTTGCATCATAATAACTGGTAATTTGAATAGTGATCTGGTGATTTGATTAGAAAAAATGGGTTCGTTAATATAAAAACACATTGATTGTTAATGCTTTCATTATGTTTTAAATGAGTTATAAGGATTGTCTAAACATGTGGGTTTTTCGCAATATTCCAATATTATATTTATTTCTCAGTCCTACATTTGTATTTTATAAAACGCGATCTCAATATGGCTAGATTCCCATGTAGTCAAATAGATTTTGTCATTTTGAATACGTTGGCCCAATTACTTTCCCCCGCAGGTAAAAGCGCGCGTTTATCTATTGTTATCTATCATCGAGTTTTGGTGGAACCAGATCTTTTGTTGGGCGATAAAGGAGATGCTGAGACTTTTGATTTACATCTCAATTACCTGACCAGTCATTTCAATATTCTTCCATTGCATGAGGCGGTGCAGAGATTACAGAATGGAACATTGCCCAGTCGTGCAGTATGCATTACCTTTGATGATGGTTATGCGGATAATGCTGAAATAGCATTACCAATACTGCAAAAATATGGTGTTTCCGCAACGTTCTTCATTGCAGCAGGTTTTGTCAATGGGGGAATGATGTGGAATGACAAGGTGATTGAACTGATAAGGCGGGCGTCCGGAGACTTTCTTGATCTCAGGGAAATGGGTCTTGAGCGTTATAAAATCAATTCACTGCTTCTACGTCAAGAAGCCTTATTCTCTATACTTGATACATTGAAGTATCAACCATTTGAAACTAGGCGATTACAGGTAGAGAAATTATGTGAATTGATTCCAGTTACTATTCCAGAGAATTTCATGATGACGCCCAATCAGCTCAGGATGTTGCATAGTGCAGGTATGGAAATTGGTGGGCATACGGTTAATCATCCTATATTGGCACGATTAGCAGATAATGATGCGTATACTGAGATTGCGGACGGTAAAGAAATACTTGAAAATATCATTCGTGGACCCATTCGACTTTTTGCTTATCCAAATGGAAAGCCATGTAAAGATTATCTTCCTGCCCATACTGCTATGCTCAGAAGGATAGGGTTTGAAGCTGCGGTTTCAACTGCATGGGGTACAGCCAAGAACGGTAATGATTTATATCAATTGCCAAGATTCACCCCCTGGGATACTGGTCGTCTTCGCTTTGTGCTGCGTATGATGCAAAATATGCGCAAGACAGTTGAAGTAGTTTGATATCTTTACATTAGTGGTGATTTATATTTACGTTGGATATTGCAGAATATATTTTGAAGCAGTAAAGACGCCTCAAGAAAACTATAAAAATGGATATTAAATTTTCAAAAAAGTGATTTTTTAAATAGATCATCAGATATCATCATTGAATGCTATAAACAATGCAACCAATTGTACTTATTAATCAACTCCGGCACACTGCAATGATTGTAGCGCCAAGCGGAAAAAATCAGCCTGTGATCAAACTCGGGAAAGGCAAGCTTACTGTATCGACGCTGTCTATAGAAAAAATCAATACAGAAGGATATATCGGCAGTAATTATCCACCTAAGCTGGCGCACAATCCTATTAACAACATGGTGCAGGAGTGAGTGAACGAGCTAGACGATATCTCGAAGAAATAGTCAGTAATGAACTGACAGATGCGCTGGTATTTAACTAACTTAATTATTGTCCTATTTGTTCTGAGAATATATTTCGGCGCTAAATCTATATAAGTCTTTTGTGTTGATGGCATGTAAGTATCCCTTAAACTAATACACCTCAGAAGTAGAAATTTCTATAATGGGTCTGTCGGAAAATGGAAAAATTAGCAATATTAGAAAAGCAAACTATCTATTAATCAATGTATTGGAAATTTCAATTCCCTTAAAAAGTCATTTTCCGACAGACCCATAATTGACCAATTAGGAGTTTTTGCGATGAGTAAACGATTAACAGAAAGCCAGATAGTTGCGATTCT
>CAXBGL010000105.1:0-9600 GCA_963975255.1 uncultured Nitrosomonas sp.
GCGTCAACTTACACTTTTCTAATACCCCGTGGTCTTGCCACGGGGTTGTTTATTTGGTTTTAAAGTCAAACATATTCCTAGTGAATGTGTTGAGGTGATTGGTTTCAGTTTTCTTGTGTCGTTGTTGTTTAGTTCAATTTTGTTATTATTTATCCATGAATAATCCCTTACAACATGTTCTCATCTTGCTGGCCATCGCAGTACTGGCAGTGGTTGTGTTTCGCGTACTACGTTTGCCACCTATGCTGGGGTATTTGCTGGCAGGTGTAATTATTGGGCCTCATGCTTTAGGATGGATCCCTGATACGGAGGAAACGCGTCATTTAGCTGAATTTGGTGTGGTATTTCTGATGTTTAGTATTGGTCTTGAGTTTAGTCTACCTAAACTCGTTACGATGAAACGCATTGTGTTTGGCTTTGGAACAGCGCAGGTTGTCATCAGTATCTTATTTGTGATGGCAGTTGCTTGGGTGCTGGGGTTGGATTGGCAGGTTGGGTTGATATTGGGTGGTGCCTTGGCGATGTCCTCTACCGCTATAGTCATTAAAATGTTGGCGGAGCGGCTGGAACTCAATTCGCCGCATGGAAGACAGGTTATTGGTGTGCTGCTTTTCCAGGATCTGGCTGTCATACCGCTGCTTATTATTATTCCTGTATTAGCCAGCACAGCGGATAGTAATAGTGTTGATTACAGCATGATAATTACGGTTGCCATACTCAAGGCATTGGCGGCACTTGCACTGATCTTGTTTTTTGGGCAGCGATTGATGCGCCCATGGTTTCATCTGGTAGCACGGCAAAAATCTTCTGAATTATTTGTATTGAATGTACTACTGATTACGCTAGGGCTTGCTTGGCTTACTGAAATAGCAGGCCTATCACTGGCATTGGGTGCATTGCTTGCTGGGATGTTAATTTCGGAAACAGAGTATCGTTATCAGGTTGAGGATGACATTAAGCCCTTTCGCGATATTTTACTGGGTCTGTTTTTTGTAACCATAGGCATGCTGTTGGATATACAAGTTGTGATGCAAAGTTTCCTGTGGGTAATATTGATACTGCTAGCCCTAATTGTACTGAAGATTGCATTAATCACTGGATTATCACGTTTGTTTGGTGCTGATTCAAGTGTGGCCGCAAGAACAGGAATGAATTTGGCTCAGGGGGGAGAATTTGGTTTTGTGTTACTGGCGCAGACAGGGTCAATTGAACTAGTAGAAATTTCAATTTTACAGCCCGTTTTGGCTGCAATGGTATTGTCGATGTTTATTGCTCCGTTCATGATTGAATATAGTGAACGCATGGTACAGCGTTTTTATAATACAGAATGGATGCATCGTGCCATGCAGATTACAACAATTGCTGCGCAGACTATGGTTGCACAAGATCATGTCATCATTTGTGGATACGGGCGGAGTGGACAAAATATGTCAAGATTGTTGGAAAAGGAATCCATTCCCTTTATTGCGTTGGATTTAGATCCACAGCGTATCCATGAGGCAACGAATGCTGGAGAATCAGTGGTATATGGTGATGCGGCTCGACGGGAGATATTAATTGCGGCTGGGTTAATGCGCGCTAAAGTGCTGGTTATCAGTTATGTCAATACCACTTCAGCATTAAAGATTCTGAGTCATGTGCAGGCGTTACGACCAGAGTTGTCTGTAGTCATCAGAACACATGAAGATTCAGACATTGATTTGCTAAAGGAGGCGGGTGCAACTGAAGTTGTTGCAGACATAATGGAAGGTAGTTTGGTGCTTGCATCTCACGCCATGATGTTGCTGGGTGTTCCATCTGGGCGCATTTTGCGACGTATGCACCGAACTCGTGAGCAACGTTATAACTTGTTTAGGGGGTTCTTTCACGGTGCACATGACGAATTGGATGAGAGTGATGATAAGTTATTGCCACGTTTGCTTACTGTCGTTATTGTTCCCGGTGCAGCGGCGATCAATAAAACGCTGGGAGATCTTGATTTGGCGAGTCTATTCGTGGAAGTAACGGCAGTAAGAAGACGCCATATTCGTGGATTATTGCCCTCTCTTGACACAAAATTAGAAGCAGGCGATGTCGTGGTGCTAAGAGGGACACAGGAGAATTTGGCCGCCGCAGAAATTAGATTGATGCAGGGTTAGCATGTGTAGATACTGTTTATGGCTAATATATTTAAATTTTTGATAGCAAATTAGCTTAAGGGCATCTCTAAAAATTCGGAGTTCTAAACCAGACGAGACAAGAATAAAAATTATTGACGCAGTATATAATGCTTAAATATTTCTGAGTCCAGGCACTACAGGCTGAACTATTTACCAAAAGCATAATCATATTACGACATTGAGAGCTTCTGAAATTGTAATTTTTCAGACAATCACGTAATTCAAATTTTTTAGTCCATTGATTTCTAGAAAGCACGAAATGATGCCACATTTAGGCATAATAGCCTTGGTCAGAAGGTGGCTAATCATGGACAGGTTTGTTTCGGAAGTGTATAGTCTTCGTTCCGCCCGGGGGCTCGTTGAATAGGGCAGGTGTCGGTGTGGACAAGTATCAATGGCCGCAGTGGCAGTAGTGTAATAATTTTGCAAAAAATTGAATATTTATGGAGGGAGATATGATTAAAGCTGTTCAAGCAGTTGTTGGATTAGGATTGCTTTGTTTCGCAGCTACACAAGTAGCAGTAGCCGCAACAGACATTTCAAAATTACCACGTGTAACACAAAAATTAGTAGCGCCACCGCATTTGCCAAAACATGATCAAGTTGCTAAAGGCGGACCTAAAATTGTTCAAGTTCGCTTGGTAGCTGAAGAAAAACTCGTGGAAGTTGCACCGGGTGCGAAAGTTTGGGGACTGACTTTCAATGGAAGTATTCCTGGTCCAATGATCGTTGTGCATGAAGGTGACTACGTTGAAATGACATTGGTTAACCCAAAAGAGAGCACATTAGCGCATAATGTTGATTTTCATGCTGCAACGGGTGCATTGGGTTCTGCTGCTTTGAATCTGGTACAACCTGGTGAAGAAGTTGTTGTACGGTGGAAGGCAGTAAAGTCAGGTGTGTTTGTTTATCATTGCGCACCAGGTGGTACAATGATTCCTTTCCATGTAATTTCTGGTATGAATGGCGCCATTATGGTATTGCCACGTAAAGGCTTGAGTGATGCTCAAGGCAAGCCAGTTCGTTATGATCGCGCCTATTATATTGGTGAGCAAGATTTCTACTTGCCAAAAGACGACGCAGG
The DNA here is from genome assembly GCA_963975255.1 of uncultured Nitrosomonas sp. GTDB lineage: Bacteria > Pseudomonadota > Gammaproteobacteria > Burkholderiales > Nitrosomonadaceae > Nitrosomonas. Next base: position 3,244 of record CAXBGL010000105.1, read on the forward strand.
CAAATTCAAAACATATGATCAACCTGCTGCAGGCATGGCTGATATGCTGGAAGTTGCTAAAGGACTTATTCCAACCCATGTTGTCTTCAATGGCGCTGTTGGCGCGCTGACGGGTGACAATGCACTGAAAGGTAAAGTCGGTGAGAAGGTATTATTTATTCACTCACAGGCAAACCGTGATTCCCGCCCACATTTGATTGGTGGCCACGCTGATTTGGTATGGGATGGTGGTTCATTCGCCGATAAGCCTTTTACCAATCGGGAAACTTGGTTTATTCCAGGTGGTGCTGCAGTTGCCGCACTGTATGAATTTAAACAGCCGGGTTTATATGTGTACCTCAGTCATAATCTAATTGAAGCAGTATTGTTAGGTGCTGCTGCACATATGAATATTGAAGGTGAGTGGGATGATGATCTCATGACACAAGTTAAAGCACCAAAAAGCTTTAACCCAGATGCTGCGAATGAACACTAAGTTTTAACCTAGTGTGCTGACACAGCATTATTAAGACGGCTCCAGCCTTTTGGTTGGAGCCGTTTTTTGTTTGCGCTTGTAACTAAATAATGTCTTGATTGGTTAATATTTATGTCTATTAAATCGCGTATTCGTACTATTCCACATTATCCCCATGAGGGGATAATGTATCGTGATATTACAACTTTACTAAAAGATCCTGTTGGGTTGCGTACGACAATTCAGGAAATATCCAAACGCTATAAAGAGACTCGAATCGATAAAGTAGTGGGTATTGAGTCAAGAGGTTTTATTATTGGAAGCCCCGTTGCTTATCAACTGGGTACAGGCTTTGTACCCATACGCAAGCAGAATAAGTTGCCGGCTGAAACTGTGGGTCAGGACTATCAGCTTGAATATGGCAGTGATCGAATTGAAATTCATGTAGATGCGATTCAGAAAGGAGATCGTGTGCTGCTAGTGGATGATCTGATTGCGACAGGTGGAACGGCAGAAGCTGCGGTCAAGTTAATACAAGATATGGGTGGAGAAGTTGTTGAATGCTGTTTTGTAATCGATTTGCCTGATGTTGGGGGTAGAGCCCGCTTGGAAAAATTAGGCTATAAGGTGTTTGCATTGTGTGATTTCTCAGGTGATTGAAGTCGTGCATTGTGTAATGAAACGTGCTAAAGGTCAGTTACTTATCAGCCTCATCGCACCGGTCAATCTTAACTTGCCGGAGTATTAATGATTCTTGCCTAGCCTGAATATTGCACCAGTACACTAGATTTTAGTCTGTAACCCTTATGTTTATTGTCTCTTGCCAAATTAAGAGAAAATACAGTTTGTACCCAAGTCTTCACTGCTGGTTTTTAACTTGTTCTGTTTTGAATTGAACGCACATGCTCTCTACGCCGTAGAATAACTGCCCCTCCAGTCGCGAGTACGTTCAATTCAGAACAGATCGGCGTTTAAACTCCATCAACTGGTGCAATATTCAGGCTAGTGCTGCTAGTAATTTTTCATGGATACCACCAAAGCTACCGTTGCTCATTATGAGAATATGATCACCAGGTTTAGCAATCGTTGAAACCGACGAAATTAATTGTGTCATGTCGCTATGACAGCTCAGTTTTTTACCTAATTTATTTAATCCAGGATGGCTATTTTGTTCAGAATCATTGATGTAACAGTATGCATGATCTGCTTCCATCAAGCTATCAGCAAGATTGTTTTTCCATACACCCATTTTCATGGTGTTTGAGCGCGGTTCCAATACCGCAATAATATTTGTGGTATTACCTACTTGACTGCGCAAACCATCAAGCGTCATTTGTATAGAGGTGGGATGATGAGCAAAATCATCGTATACCGTAATACCATTAATTACCCCGCGTATTTCCATACGGCGTTTAACACCCTTAAATTGCATCAATGCATCAAGTCCTATCTTAACGGGTACGCCAGCATGGCGCGCAGCACTCAGTGCAGCAAGTGCATTCATACGATTATGCTCTCCCAATAAGTTCCATTGCAGTGTTCCTTGAAGTTTGTCCATATATAAAATATCAATTTTATTATTGACCTGGATGTTAGCGTGCCAGCCACGGCCTACCCCAATTTCTTCTGTCGGTGTCCAGCATCCCATAGCCAGAACGCGCTTAAGGTTTTCTTCTTTTCCATTTGTAACAATCAGGCCATTATTCGGAACGATACGTATAAAATGGTGAAATTGGCGCTCAATTGCTGCCAGATCAGGAAAGATATCAGCATGATCAAATTCTAAATTATTTAAAATGGCCGTTCTGGGATGGTAGTGTACAAATTTCGAACGTTTGTCAAAGAAGGCGGTATCGTATTCATCAGCTTCGATGACAAAGAAAGGGGAGACTTCGTCAGTGTTACGATCCTTAGCGGTGGGAGGAATGACTTGTCCAATCCTAGCCGATATTCCAAAGTTTTCCGGGATTCCACCGATTAGGAATCCAGGGCTCATGCCAGCATATTCTAATATCCATGCCAACATTGAGCTGGTTGTTGTTTTACCGTGCGTACCAGATACTGCCAATACCCACCGATTTCTTAAAATATTCTCTGCCAACCATTGTGGGCCGGAGATATAAGGAAGATTGCGATTGAGTATTTCTTCCATTAACGGATTGCCGCGTGTCACGACATTGCCAATCACAAATATATCAGGTTGCAGTTGTATTTGCTCGGGAGCGTATCCTACTATCAACTCAATGCCTTGTGATTCAAGTTGAGTACTCATAGGCGGATAAACATTCAAATCACAGCCTGTAACTTTGTGTCCAGATTCACGCGCTATTGCTGCTATTCCACCCATAAAAGTGCCACAAATTCCGAGTATGTGAATATGCAATGGTCGGCCTTAGTTAAGAGTTGTTAAACGATTCATAGAGTTTTGTTTTTAATAAACGGATATTGCTTTAATCCTTGAGCAATTATAGTCTATACAGCCTAATATCTCTGGTTGCTGTCGATATTTTTAATGATTATTAGATTCTGTCTTCATGAAAACGGTAAAATATTTGTGTGTAAAATTCAGTGATTATTTGTGGCTAATAGCCAAGTTATTGTGACGGTCTATCGTGGACGGTTTGCACCATCCCCTACGGGGCCATTACACTTTGGTTCTTTGGTAGCTGCTGTAGGTAGCTATTTAGAAGCAAAATTTAATGGTGGTGAATGGTTGGTTCGAATTGAAGATCTGGATCCGCCCCGTGTCGTATCTGGCGCTTCAAGTGAAATTTTAACTATGCTTGATCGCTTGGGAATGGAATGGGATGGTGAAGTAATCTATCAAAGCAGGCGAAAAGAGATTTATCAAGATGCTCTGGCTTCTCTCGATCAATTAGGTCTGATTTATCCTTGTTTTTGTTCACGTAAAGAAATCGTTGATTCTTCTGTAGTAGGAATCAGCGGTTCCATTTATCCTGGAACATGTCGCAATAATGCCCCCAATCGTAACAAACCCGGTGCTTTGCGTGTTAAAACTAATCATAATTCAATTGAATTTATAGATATTTTAAACGGATCCGTTTGTCAGCGACTTAGAAACGATATAGGTGATTTTATAATACGCCGAGCAGATGGTGTCTATGCTTATCAGTTGGCAGTGGTGGTCGACGATGCTGCGCAAAATATTACGCATGTCGTACGGGGGGCTGATTTGCTGGATTCTACGCCGCGCCAGATTTATTTGCAGCAGCTATTAGGTTTTATTACACCTGTATATATGCATTTGCCACTAGTGATCAATAACTCGGGGGAGAAGCTCAGTAAACAAACTAAAGCCGTGCCAATTGATTTGTCCAATGCGCAATCACAACTGGTTGCAGCTTTACAATTTCTGGGCCAGGCACCACCGACAGAATTGATGACTAGTACAATTCCCTCATTTTGGCAATGGGCAATAGAAAATTGGCGATCAGATAAAATTCCATACCCTCTATAAAAAGGGTATTTAAGAGAAAAGTTCAATCCAAAGGGGCAATTATTTATTGGGATTTATGCTACGCTGCAAGTTGGTGTCCTACATTAATATACAGCCAGAGGAATCATCAGGCTATCTTTCAGAAAAAAGTCGTATAGAGGATAATAAAGTGATAGAGGCTTGTTATTTTTTAGTCCTACAAAGGAGCAATTGTGTTTTTTCTGCCATTTTATTTACCCAGCCATAAACGATTAAAAGTGGTAATTGTAGGCGGTGGCTATGCGGGTATTGCAGCATTAACCGTTCTGTCACGCTACGCGTCAGACATTGATATTACAATCATTGATCCCCAAGCACAGCATCTTAAAGTGACGCATTTGCAGGAGACATTTCGCTACCCCTTAGCAGATTTGCTGGTGCCTTTTGTGGATCTAGAAAATCGTTTCGGCTGTCGTCACATTCGTGCAGCGGTGACGTTAGATGCGAATAACTTACAAAAATGGCAGGCTTGTAAATATCTTATTGTTAATGAAGAAGTCGTAACGTTTGATTATCTTTTAATGGCATCGGGTGGGGAAACAAAGGCATCCGGTCAATTAGAAAATGTGTTCAGTCTGCAGGATTTTATGACTGCAGCGGGATCTGACTTGTTAAGCAAACATCTAGTAAAAGGGGATAAAAACGAGCATCTGATTTCTATAGTGGGCGGTGGTGCAACAGGCATACAGTTTTTATTTGAAATGAAACAGTTTCTTCAGCGACTAAAAATTAACAGTAAACTTCGTTTAATCAGTTCTGGTAATCGCGTGCTCGAACAATTTCCCAGTGGCTTTGATTCCTATGTACAATCACGTATGCGTGAGTTGGATATTGATTTCTATCCCAATACTTATTATCGAGAACAACAGGCGGACAATATTTTGTTGGAGGACAAACAAACAAATAAAAAAATTGAATTGCCTTCCGACTTGTCATTTTTATTTCTAGGAACAAAACAAGAAAATTTGTTTGCTGCAAATGCCTTTGGTCAGATTATTGTTGATCATAAGCCGTTACCTAACATTTTTGTTGCAGGTGATTGCTCTTATTATAATTCCTTTGGTTCCAATACATTGACGGCACAGTCGGCAGTGCGCAAAGGCAAATTGGCAGCACGCAATATATTGCGCCACTCAGGAAAGTTTAAATTACTTGAGCCATATTTACACCGTGATATCGGTTATGTGGTGAGCCTTGGGTCTACAGATGCAGTGGGTTGGATGGTTTTAGAAGGTAACGTCGTGACGGGTATGCCTGCACTGGCAATTAAAGAGGTGGTAGAATCGCAGTACGATTTACTATTGTTGGGTATAGATACATATTTGGTTTAACTAATTCTATGCTAGAGGCTCCATTATGCTTGGTTTGTTTAAAGATGTAGCTGTCGCTGGGGAAGCCAGTGCAATTATTCAAAGTCCGTGCGACAAAATTTTTGATTTTATTGGCACCAATTTGTTGGTAAATTATCCTAAGTGGTCGCCAGAAGTACGTGAATTGGAAAAACTGACCGATGGTCCTGTAAAACAAGGTACCTTATGCCGTCAAGTACGTGTTGACCAAGGAAACCGTTCGGAGTCAACCTTTAAAGTAAAAGTCTTTGAATCAGGCTCGCGTATTTGCTTTGAAGGTGTTTCGAATCCTTATCGATGTGATTATATTATTGAATCAGTCAATTCTGAAGATAGCCGCGTTACGTTTAAATTCGAAATGCTTAACCTTGAATTACATATGCGGCCTTTTGAAAAGCTTATTCGCATCGCGCTTCAGGATGGCACAGGAAGGACGGTAAGAAATATTAAGAAGTTAATTGAGGTAGACCCTTGATCAACTATATTGATTTTAATGGTCTTGGCTGTTTGGTTTTGTTGGTTCGCAATAGAATAACCTGGAGAAAAAATAATGGACTTTATCGCTGAGAAAGACCCTGGATTGATTCCGCAAGTATTGTCCGAAATCCTAGATTCTTGTGTGAATGGTGTGACGTTGGCTGATCCCGATCAAGAAGATCTGCCGCTAGTCTATGTAAATAAAGCATTTGAGACGATAACTGGCTATACTTTGGCAGAGACAATAGGTAAAAATTGTCGTTTTTTGCAAGGATCAGAACACGATCAAGAAGGCGTCAGGCAATTAAAGGAAGCCATTAAAAATAAAAAGCCAGTTGAGGTTACACTGAGAAATTATCGAAAGAATGGCGAGCTATTTTATAATCATTTAAAAATGATGCCATTGTTTGATTCCAGCGGAAGCTTACTTTATTTCCTAGGTGTGCAACTTGAGGTAACACGGCAAGTTCGCGCAGATGAGGAGATTAAAAAACTAACTCAACAGCTGGAAAAGCTAAGAAAATAATTTAACTTGTGATTCCCCGTGGTCTTGCCACGGGGATCTAATTAGTCTTTAGAAT
>CAXBGL010000106.1:0-9589 GCA_963975255.1 uncultured Nitrosomonas sp.
ATGCTAACAATTGCCAGATGGACTTGGTGTGAAAGTTAACGGGACAGTAGTGAAATCAAGATAAATATGGATTATCGCAAGCACCGCAGCCCTAATCCAGAAATTACCCTAAAATAGAGCAGTCACTTTACATAAACTTGAGCCTGTTTCACATGGTTTTCAATTATGATCCAGAATTACTCAATTAATCACTTCATGGCTTTTGAAAAGATAGGATTGCTTGGCAATGACTCCAAGACCTCACACTCGGACACGCTCAACTGAACGTGTTTAGGATTAATCAACAAGCAGATATGAAAGTTTTATTGAAAGGAAAACATAATGATTAAAGCTTATGCGGCATTAGAATCTGGGGGAAAACTAAAACCTTTTGAGTACGACCCAGGACCACTTGATGATTTAAGTGTTGAAATTAATATTGAGCACTGCGGTCTTTGCCACAGTGATTTGAGCATGCTTAACAATGAGTGGGGGATTACCCGCTACCCATTTGTACCTGGTCATGAAATTATTGGGACAATTGCAGCTAAAGGTAAGAAAGTGCGTAGGTTTAAGCTGGGTCAACGCGTGGGTCTAGGCTGGCATTCTGGCTATTGCATGGATTGTAATACTTGTATGTCAGGCGACCATAACCTGTGCGCGCAGGCAAAGCAAACCATCGTTGGGCGACATGGTGGCTTTGCAAACAAAATTCATGCAAGTGCTGCAAGTGTTGTTGCACTACCTGCGGATATTGATGCACAAAGTGCCGGACCACTTTTTTGTGGAGGCATCACTGTTTTCAATCCCTTGTTGCAATTTGATATTCAACCAACAGACAAAGTTGCTGTAATTGGCATTGGTGGTTTGGGACATATTGCCTTGCAATTCCTCCATGCATGGGGCTGCCATGTGACTGCTTTTACATCTAGTGAAACCAAGAAAACTGAGGCATTGGAATTAGGTGCGCACCAAACTTTAGATTCGTGTAACCCTACTGATCTGGAAGCTGCTACAGGTCAATTTGACCTGATTTTATCGACGGTCAATGTGAAACTCGACTGGAATGCCTATATTGCCACCTTGCGTCCTAAAGGCCGCTTACACTTTGTTGGGGCAACACTAGCCCCGCTTGATATCGGAGTTTTCCCTTTGATAGCGGGTCAACGCTCTATATCCGGCTCACCCGTTGGCAGTCCTGCTAGTTTAAAAACAATGTTAGATTTTGTGACACAACACAAAATTAAGCCTGTTATTGAAACCTTTCATTTTGAACAGGTAAATGAAGCGTTAGCCAGACTAGCTAGTGGTAAAGCCAAATACCGAATTGTTTTAAGTCAGAATGCACAAAAAAATTCCAATTGAGCAGACTCGTAACAAGAAACTCTGCAATTCAGCGGCGTAGAAATCATGAAGCTAAAAAATAATAAACAACCCCGTGGCAAGACCACGGGGTATTAAAAAAGTGTAAGTTGACGCAGCTCTTCTTTTGACTTGCCTTGGTTCTTCACATATCGCTCAACCACACCCCAATCAGCTCTTTCCCCAACAGTTGCAACATAATAACCATCCGCCCAAAACTCACCGCCCCACAGGTCTCGTTTCAAATCCGGCTTCCTCTTAAACAATTCCCGTGCCGTAATGCTTTTGAACACCCTTACAATCTGACCCGGTGCAATTTTCGGATGAGCCGTACAAAGTAAATGCACATGGTCTTTGTCGCAACCAAGCTGTTCAAACTCCATATCATATCGCTCTTCTATCCCTGTCGCAGTACTCAGGATGATATTTACAACCGAATCATCTAATAAGCCTCGCCTGTATTTCACAGGAAATACAATATGATAGTGTATCTGCCACGCACAGTGGCTCGCCTTCTCTACAACATTTCGCATTCCAACATTCTAAAGACTAATTAGATCCCCGTGGCAAGACCACGGGGAATCACAAGTTTATTCCGCAATACCCAGTATTCTGAAGCATGAAAAGTTTGACCAGCTAATAGAAAATGACGGGGTAAGAATAGAAAGAATTATCTCAAAAGGTCATAAATCTCCAGAATCAGGCTGGCATGATCAAGAAGAGAATGAATGGGTGTTGGTATTAAAGGGAAAAGCTATCGTGTCTTTTGAAGATCAAAAAACAATTTATCTCAATGCAGGAGATTTTATCAATATCCCATCCCATACGAGACATAGGGTCGATTGGACAGACCCTAATCAGGAGACGATCTGGTTGGCTGTACATTATTAAATAATTTTTGCACAAGAAATAAACAATAAACCTTATTGCCAATTTCTCGACCAAAAACCGTAAGAATGGTGAGCAAATCATCATTGTTTACGCTTGACACTCCAAAGAGTGTTCTAATAACAACTAGGCAGAAGTTTGTTTTGTTGCCTGCTTACCATATTTCTGACGGAATTTCTCAACTCTCCCCGCCGTATCCACAATCTTTTGCTTACCTGTATAGAATGGATGGCAAATAGAACATACCTCAATATTCAGAGCCTTGTTCCTGGTAGAACGTGTTGTAAAAATACTCCCGCAACTACATGTTACGGTTATTTCCTGATAGTCTGGGTGAATATCTGCTTTCATAGTTGTGTCCTCAGTTACCGCAATGCTCCGCAAGTGCGGATTACGAAAGCGGGGTATTATCCTTTAATGTACGTGCAGGCGCAACTGCTGCGAATCATGATCACACCCGCCGCATTGAATCAAAAAAATCGGCATTGTTTTTGGTAGCTTTTATTTTATCAAGTAAAAATGCCATCGCATCCATATCATCCATAGGGTGGAGTAGTTTTCTCAATACCCAAATTTTTTGCAAATCTTCTGACTCAATCAGCAATTCTTCTCTGCGTGTACCTGATCGATTGACATTGATTGCAGGGTATATACGTTTTTCAGCCATACGCCTGTCAAGATGGATCTCCATGTTTCCTGTACCCTTAAACTCTTCATATATCACGTCATCCATACGTGAACCGGTATCAATCAGTGCAGTAGCAATAATGGTCAGGGAACCACCTTCTTCAATGTTACGTGCAGCGCCAAAGAAACGCTTAGGACGTTGCAGCGCTTGCGCATCAACACCACCCGTCAACACCTTACCAGAAGCCGGCACCACTGTGTTATAAGCACGTGCCAATCGTGTTATCGAGTCTAACAAAATCACAACATCTTTTTTGTGTTCGATTAAGCGCTTAGCTTTTTCAATCACCATATCGGCTACTTGCACATGGCGCATGGCAGGTTCATCGAAGGTAGAAGAGATCACTTCTCCTCTGACAGAACGAATCATTTCAGTCACTTCCTCAGGACGCTCATCTATCAATAACACGATCAAAATGACATCTGGGTGATTGGCTGCAATCGAATGCGCGATATGCTGAAGCATCACGGTCTTACCTGATTTTGGACTGGCAACTAATAAACCGCGTTGCCCTTTTCCAATCGGGGCAATCAAATCAATAATGCGACTGGTCGTATTTTCTTCAGCCTTAATATCACGTTCAAGAACCAGTCGCTCAGTTGGAAACAACGGCGTTAGATTTTCAAACAGGATTTTGTGTTTAGAGTTCTCTGGCGGCTCGCTATTTACTTTATCTACTTTTACCAATGCAAAGTAACGCTCACCATCTTTGGGTGGACGAATCTCACCATCTATCGAATCACCCGTATGAAGGTTAAAACGCCTAATTTGGCTGGGAGATATATAAATGTCATCCGGTCCCGCAAGATATGAAGTATCCGGTGAACGTAAAAAACCAAAACCATCCTGCAAAACTTCCAAGGTTCCTTCACCAAAAATACTTTCACCTTTTCGCGCTTGATTTTTAAGCAAGGCGAAAATTAGGTCTTGTTTTCGCAAACGATTGGCGCCATCAATTTCATTGGTAACGGCCATTTTTATTAATTCTGTTACATGTAGATTTTTTAGATCAGATAAATGCATGAAGGAACTCGTAGATTATGAACATTATCGTGAAAGATAATGAGGTCGGAAGGAATCGTTTTGCTGATGGGATGATTAAAGTTTTGCTGATGGGATGATTAAAAAATGCAATGGCTTTTATAGATGCTACAACATGAATACCTATTTACGCGTAAGACTAACGGGTTTATATATTACTGTCAATAAATGCTGTTAATTGAGATTTTGATAGTGCACCCACTTTAGTTGCTTCAATATTCCCATCTTTGAACAACATAAGTGTAGGAATACCACGAATACCATATTTTGGTGGAGTTTCCTGGTTCTCATCGATATTAAGCTTGGCAACCTTGAGACGGTCACCATATTCACCCGCTATTTCATCGAGTATTGGCGCAATCATCTTACAGGGACCACACCACTCTGCCCAGTAGTCTACCAATACAGGGATCGTTGATTGTAATACTTCTGCATCAAAAGTTGTGTCGGTGACATAATGAATATGCTGACTCATATAATCCTCATTAATATAATCTAGTGATCGGAATGACATACAACAATATAATCTCAGACATGGCTATTAAAAGGTCAGCAGGTATAAAGTTGTACGAAAATTAATTTAAAATCTTTTGGCTCAGTATGCTATAAAAAAAACAGAGAAAAGGAAAGTATCATTTATTCAGTTTTGCGTCAAAATAATGCCACGATTTGGTTTCAATTGAGGCACTATAATCTCTATGCAACTTCTTATCTTAATTAGAACGCTGCATACCCTGCCAGAATTGTATCTGATTGAATCCATTTCATCCATCGTTAACTTATACAGAAAGCAATTCATTACACTACAGATTGATTAAATGTCACCACATGGTCTGCCTCCAACCTAATTCCAATTTTCTCACCAATAGCGTGATTATGGTGACTAGGTACTAGCGATAGCACTGTGGTACCACCATCCAGGCGCAATGTATATAAAATTTCGGCGCCACGGAATGCTTTTTTTATTACAAATGCTTGCAAGGGACTGGCGTCATCATGAACAATATCATCAGGACGTAATAAAACATCCACGGTGCACCCCTTTCCACACCCATCGCAACCCGACTGACATTGCTGTGGAATGTTACCTTTTAAAACACCCAGTTCAATTTCTACTTGTTGCGAATCAAGTACTGTGCCAGGGAGAAATACGCCTTGTCCAATGAAGTTTGCAACAAAACGATTCGCTGGACGATGGTAAAGATTATAAGCAGTATCCCATTGTTGAATTTCACCTTGATACATGACACCGATTTCATCTGCAACAGCAAAAGCCTCATCTTGATCATGTGTAACTAAAATTGCAGTAATATCCTGACTTTTTAGTATCTCACGTATTTCCAAACTCAACCGTTCACGTAAGCTTACATCCAAGTTAGAAAATGGCTCGTCTAATAAAAGTAGCTCCGGTCTAGGCGCTAAAGCGCGCGCCAATGCTACGCGTTGCTGTTGACCACCCGATAGCTCATGAGGATATTTACTCGTCACATCAACCAGGCTCACTGTTTGCAATAACTCTTGAACACGCTGCTTGCGCTCTGTTTGGGGCATACGATGCAAACCAAAGCCTATATTGGCAGAAACAGTGAGATGCGGAAACAATGCATAATCCTGAAAGACCATGCCAATTTGTCTTTTTTCCGGCGGCAAAGATAAACCAGCCCGACTCACGCACGTGTCATTAAGTAGAATTCTTCCCGCTGATACTGATTCAAATCCAGCAATACACCGTAATACAGTCGTCTTACCACACCCACTTGGGCCTAATAAACAACCTATATTCCCTTTCTTTAGCGTTAGTGATAAATCGTTGATCACCACTTGTTCACCATAGGTGTGTCGTATACCTGCAAGTTCCAGCAACGCAGTATTCATGAATCCGCCTCAGTTTGACGCATGAATAAGATGATGGGAATCAATCCCGCCAGCACCAGCGTTACCGAAGGCAAGGCAGCTTGCTCCCACTCACCTTCAGAAGTCATTTCAAAGATTCGCACTGCCAACGTATCCCAACCAAGAGGTCGTGTCATTAAGGTGATTGGCATTTCTTTCATCACATCAATAAATACCAATGTAGCAGCAGTAAAAATACCGCTCTTTAGAATCGGCAAATGGATCTTTCGTATCATTGACCAGCCATGCAGGCCCAGCCCAATCGCTGCCTCATCAATACTGTGTGTAATGCGTTGCATTGCCCCGTCAATTGGATAATGACTGACCGCTAGAAAACGTGTCATATAAGCAATCAGCATGGTAATCAGTGTACCCTGAATCAATAGCCCCGTTTCAATCTGAAATAAATGCAAAAGTATTTCGCTTAGCTGACTGTCCAACCAAGAAATTGGCACAAAAACACCAATCGCCAGCACCGCACCCGGCAAAGCGTAACCAATGGTAGCGGTACGCACTGCCAAACGCATAGCGCTGCCAGGATAGCGACGCGCGGCATAAACCATCAGTAGCGCAACAAAGCAAGTAATCAAAGCGGCCAATGCAGACAATGATAACGAATGCCAAAGAAATTCCAGATAACGCGGACCAAAATTTTGTGCGAACGATTGCACTGCCCAAATACTGAGTTGTAACACTGGCAACAAAAAGGCAAGAAACAAAATCGTCGAGATATAACCCGTAACCAGATAATTGTGCCAACCAATGAGTTGAATACGATCTGCTCGCTGACTTTTTTTAGTCTCCGCAAATCGCATACGCGAACGAAATTGCTGTTCCCAAAAAACCAATATAAAGACAACAATAATCAATAAGGAAGCAAGTTGTGACGCAGCAGATACAGAAAACATGCTAAACCACGCCTTGTAAATAGCGGTAGTAAATGTATCGTAATTAAATACCGCAACCGTACCAAAGTCCGCCAGCGTTTCCATTAAGACAAGCATAACGCCGCCCGCTATCCAAGGGCGCGCCATCGGCAGCGCCACCTTATAAAACCCTTGCCTGCGGTTAAGGCCTAACGACTGCGCAGCTTCCAAAGAACGTTTACCTTGGGTAAGAAAGGCATTACGTGCCAGCAAATAAACGTAGGGATAAAATGCCAACGTCATAACAATGATGACACCCAATCTACCACGCACATCTGGGAACCAAAACAGATCCGTTCCAAACCAAGCACGTAGCGTTGTTTGTATGGGGCCCGTAAAATCAAACAAACCCAATGCGACAAATGCTGTTACATAGGCAGGTATTGCCAGTGGAAGTAGTAGCGCCCAAGAAAAAAAATTACACCCGGGAAATTTATAAACAGCAGTAAACCAAGCAAGGCTCACACCCAGCAATGTGGTACCCGCAACGACACCCAGTGCAAGCCATAAGGTATTCAGCAACAGCATTGGCAATGTAGTTTCCACCAAGTGCTTCCAGATATCATCAGCAGGCGCAAAAAAAGATGAACTGACCACACCCACAGGAATCAATACCAGCGCAGCTACAAAAAAAGGTACCAGCCGCCAACTTGTCATTATACGATAAAGATAAGACTAATCGTAAAAATAATAAATGCTTATGGCGTTATTCTCTGTTGCCAAATACAAAGTCTCACCCTCTACTTTCGTTGCGCACATTTACCGATAACCTGCACGATCCATCAATTTCACGGCAATTGTCTGCAATTTACCGGCTGTCACGACATTCATAGGATCTTGTCTAAAACTTCCCCAAGCTGCCACTGTTGAATCGGGTTCAATTTTAGGATTAGCGGGATACTCCATATTGATATCAGCAAACAAGTTTTGTGCTTTATCTGATGATAAAAACTCCAACAACTTAATTGCAGCTTGCTTATTTCTACTGTATCGAGTAACACCGGCACCTGAAATATTAACGTGAACGCCACCATTCGTCTGATTGGGCCAAAAAATTGCCAAGGGTAGCGTCGGTTCTTTTTTCATTAGACGACCATAGTAATAAGTATTAACCAATGTCACATCACAACGCCCCGCTGCAACAAATTCCATCGCTCTCGTATCATCAGATAAGGGATCCGTAGCCAGATTTTCAACCCAACCTCTCACAATCTTTTCAGTTTCCGCCTCACCCTGTGCAGCAATCATCATCGCCACCAATGACTGGTTATATACCTTTTTGGAAGTACGCAAACACAAACGACCTTTCCATTTAGGGTCAGCTAAATCTTCATAAGTAGACAGATCAGCAGGCTTTACTTTTTGTGTGTTGTAAACGAGCGTACGTGCGCGTACGGACAAACCAAACCACTGTTTCTCTGGATCACGTAAATGAGCAGGTATATTAGTTTCCAATATTTTGGAGTCGATAGGCCGCAGTAATCCAGCTTGCGCTGCCGCCCATAAATTACCTGCATCCGCCGTAATTAACATATCAGCAGGCGTATGCTTCCCTTCTGCCTTAAGCCGGGCAAGTAAGGCACCTTCATTATCCGTTGTAAATTTAACCTGAATACCCGTTTCTTGAGTAAACACATCAAACATCGGCTTAATCAGCTGTTCGATTCTTGCAGAATAAACAACAACCTGCTCTGCACAAACAGGTGTAGCAACGAAAAAGAAAACAAAACAAACTATTGCTGCAAAATAGGAGTTAAAACGAGGGATTAGCATTACGCGGACTCCAGAAACACATCACATGGATAATGAAGATAATCATAACAAGACTGATAACTATATTACGAATAGGAATAATTATCAATCAAATATCTTCGGTTACCTTGCTTGAATGATTACTGGATTTAAACTTCAAGGAAGCAATTGTCGCCCACGTCTTCTGAATCCCAAAAAACCCAGCAGACCAGCTCCAATTAAGAAAATCATGGAAGGTTCAGAGACAGTTGGAGGAGGAGGTAATGAACGCGTAAACGTAATGTCATCTATTTCCCCAGTACTAACAGGCCCAAATTGCACGATAGCCGTTGTATGCGTTGCCGTATCATCCACAATACCCAACCATAAAGCATCAAACCCTACGAATTGTACAACCGCCGGATCTGCTACTACATTCGACAAGGTACTGCCAGCAAAAGTCAAACTAACATCATCGGCAAAAAAATCAAAATTCCCTTCAACTACAATATATAAGCCAAATGCATGACTTGCCTCAATATCAAAAGTAAAAGTAACAGTATCACCCAATCCAAATTGTAGAACAGTCGTTCCATTATCGGCGCTCACACCCAATGAATTGCTACCTGATGTACTACCTATGCCATTAACGGCTAATTCAAATGCATCTGGAAGATTTTCGTTAATAGTCACGCCCTGCATTGATGATCCGTTAGGAATGATGGCTCCAAATGCCTGGGATTCAAAATCAATTGTTTCAACTTGAACATTGTTTAGACCCGCGACAGCAAAATCAAAAGCAGCTTTATTCTTGAATAACACTGGCGCTGCTTCAACCTGAAGAACCAGCGTTATCAAAGTAATGAAAAGAAAGATCGTTCTATGTAACATAATTTATCCCCGGCCTAATCGAATTTATTTAATAACTAATTTATTAGCTTCCCTAACAAGGCAAGCAAGTTACATGCCAGATATAATAATAACATTTATAATTAGGCTGTTAAAATATAAATCTAAAGTAAATAAAGGCTATGTCGCAATTAACTATTGGTTTTTGTTAACTCTCTAATTGTACTTTAAT
>CAXBGL010000107.1:0-9583 GCA_963975255.1 uncultured Nitrosomonas sp.
GCGTCAACTTACACTTTTTTAATACCCCGTGGTCTTGCCACGGGGTTGTTTATTAGCAATTTTGTGGTAGTACCAACACAGTTGTTGAGTGGGAAGTTCTGAATTACCCATTTCCGATCATAATAAAAGTATCATTAGGATAATTTAATGTCTCAACGCGTATCTCTACTTTTTGGTGTTCATGCGCATCAGCCTGTCGGTAATTTTTCTGAAGTCTTGGTCGATGCGCACTTACGCTGTTATAGACCCTTTTTACAAGTACTTTATCGCTATCCAGATTTCCATTTTGCGGTACATTTTTCTGGATGGTTGCTGGATTACCTGATCGAACATTTTCCTGAAGACATGGCATTACTGCAGGAAATGGTGGCGCGAGAACAAGTGGAATTATTTGGCGCAGGTGATACCGAGCCAGTTTTGGCCGTCATCCCCAATCGCGACCGTATTGGTCAAATCGAGACTTTTTCAAAAAAACTATTAAGCAAATTGGGCCAACGTCCCCAAGGTGCTTGGTTAACAGAACGCGTGTGGGAGTCAACAGTTATTCCAGCGCTGGCTGACAGCGGTATTCGTTACGTCATTGTGGATGATTATCATTTTCTTTGCGCCGGAAAAACGAATGCAGATTTAAATGGTTTTTTTACGACTGAAGAAGATACGCGCACACTTGATTTGTTTCCGATTTCTGAATCGTTACGTTATAAGCTGCCTTTTTCAACAGTTGATGAGGCGATCGCGTATCTTGAATATTTAGCAGATAGCAGCCCGACAGGTACCAGCAACGCAGCCATTTATTTCGACGACATTGAAAAATTTGGTATCTGGCCAGAAACATACGAATGGGTGTATGAAAAAGGCTGGCTTGAGCAATTCATTCAAGGGGTATTGGCCTCACCAAAAATTTGTACACGGCACTACCACGAATATCATGCTACTGAAAAAACGCGAGGGGTCGTCTATCTGCCAACGGTGTCCTATATTGAAATGAATGAATGGACATTACCTGCTGATGCGGCTAAAGACTATGTTGAACTGGTAGAGCAGGCTGGCGTTACGGGTTGGTATGAAAATAAAAAAGCTTTTTTACGGGGCGGTATCTGGAAAAACTTCTTTTCACGTTATCCCGAATCCAATTGGATGCACAAGCGTATGTTGGGGCTTTCTGCACGGCTAGCGAGTCTGCCTGAAAAACAACGCACACAAGAAATGCAGCAAAAACTTTATGAGTCTCAAGCCAATGATGCTTATTGGCATGGTTTGTTTGGTGGCTTGTATCTTCCTCACCTGAGGCGTGCAATCTACAGTGCCTTGGTTGAACTGGAAGCGATGCTGGATATTTATCTGCCGCGTTCCACTCAGTTTACGCAAGATACGGATCTAGATGGGGTGGAGGAGGCGTATTTACAGAATGGTGTTATCCAGGCAGTGTTAAAGCTGGACAGTACAGCCAGTATCTGTGAACTGGATGCTTATTTATTAAAGCATAACTTTGGTGATACGTTACGCCGCCAAGCAGAGCACTATTACCGAAAAATCCACCCGGGTAATCATAACCAACCCAGTCAGCAGGATGTTGCGGGTATTGCTTCGGCCCATGATCGAATTAACTTTAAACATGAGATCAATGCTGCAGATATAGAAGTTGATGACCATGCCCGGGGTCTGTTTATTGATCGTTTAAATGGTGAATTTATAGACTATCGACAAATTTCTTCAACCACAGATCAAACCTGCTTCCAGGCAGATATGGCCCCGCTACATATTGTGAAAGATTTTAAACTTGCAAACAATCAGCTGCAGGTAACCTATTGTTTTAAAGGAGCAGTGAAACATAACGTATTCAGTACAGAAATTAACCTAGCTATGCCCAGTTGTGATGGAGTGGGTGGTCGTTACATTCATCAAGGAAAAGTTCTCGGCGGCTTTGGCCAGTCGCTTGAACTGACTAGTATGGCTGAAATTACATTGGATGACGATACGTTAGGGGGTAATGTCGTGCTGCAAACTTCTTCTCCCATGACGCTTAGTGCACAACCACATTTCACTGTCTCTCAGTCTGAGAGTGGATTTGAGAAAATCATGCAGGCGGTAACGCTGTCATTAGAATGGTCGCAAGTAGCGCAAGGATTGACCATTATTGTGCAGATCAATCCCAAATAAACCAATTCAGTAACGGATGTAATATTCATAGAACTTTCTTACTGTATTCGATTCTAAAGTTTTGGAAGAAAAATTCTTTCGTAGTTTTTCGGTTGTTAATTATTTTGGAGAAAACATTATGTCCAGTAAAAGAAAAATAATTTCTATTACGATAGCGTCTCTTTTCATGGCGACACTGGGTACAGCTTCTATGACTGCGGCAGCTGATACTTCAACACGCACGCATCAGTCTTTAAAAAAAGGTGACCAGTTGGCTTATGCCGATAAAGCTGAAGCGGTAAGCGAGCAAAGTGGACAGGTCGGGGATGCGGAGCATGGTGGCATGATGAAAAGTAAAGGCAAGCATCATAAATGTGGAATGTTTAGAGCCGATACTGACAAGGATGGAAAAGTGAGTAGGGAAGAATTCATGCAGCAATCCGAACGAAAATTTGATAAAAAGGATATGAATAAAGATGGCTTTATCGACAAAGATGAAATGCATCAAATGATGAAGCGAATGCATGGTGGTGATAAAGCACATAGCAACATGAAGGAATAATGGTTTGAATAGAAGTAAATCAAGACGTAGAATCATTTAACGGAACAAATCTCGGGAGCTTGCTCCCGAGTAGTCAGTCAGAAGAAATTTCTTAAAACAAGGCAAAATCTAATATCTTTTAGTGAGGACTGTTTTTTACATTAGAACGCGAACGGATTATTTGGCCAATCATTGAAATTTATTCACACCGCAGATATTCATCTGGACAGCCCATTAACTGGATTAGCATCATATCCTGGTGTTCCTGTTGATCTTTTGCGTGCTGCAACGCGTGACGCATTTACCAATTTAGTCGATGAAGCAATCGAAGAAGCTGTTGATTTTCTGATTATTGCTGGTGATTTGTATGACGGTAAATGGAAGGATTACAACACGGGTTTGCGTTTCTGCCATGAAATGGGGCGATTAAACAAAGTCGATATTCCAGTCTACTTACTATTTGGCAACCATGATGCTGAAAGTGAGATGACCAAGAAATTGGTGTTGCCACCGAATGTGTATCAGTTTGATTCACGTAAAGCAACAACCTTCTATATTCAAAACCGCCGCGTTGCACTGCATGGTCGTAGTTTCAAAGACAAAGCAACAACTGACAACCTGGTTCCCAGTTATCCTGATGCAATTGCCGGATGGCTTAATATTGGCGTACTGCATACTGCCCTCGAGGGTGACTCGAAACATGCCAACTATGCGCCTTGCTCCGTCGCCGAATTATCAGCCAAAGATTATGATTATTGGGCGCTTGGGCATGTCCATGAATATACGGTGATACAACAAGAACCTTGCTGGATAGTTTTTCCCGGCAATCTACAAGGCCGCCATATCCGCGAATTAGGTTCGAAGGGTGCGGTACTTGTGAACGCGGATGAAACCGGTATTTTGTCTGTCGAGCGGTTAATGACTGATATTTTAAGATGGTACTCAGTCAACGTGGATGTTAGTAAAGCAACAACTTTAGACGACGTCGTTCGGCTGGCGGGTCAAAGTTTTGAGTGTTTGGTTGCTGAGAATCATGACAGCAAACCGATGATGGTGCGCGTAACATTTGTTGGGAAAACAGCCGTTCACGGTGAACTTTTTGGAATGGCACCTCATCTACGTGCTGAAATTCTTGGTCAAGCGGCTGCCATTGGCGCTGATCAACTTTGGGTTGAGAAGGTCATTGTTAATACGCAGTCTATGCTGACTTTAGAAGAAATAAAAGCGCGTTCGGATGCCGTTGCCGATTTGCAAATTTTATTGGAGGAAGCGCCGAATGATGCGATGTTATTAAAAGACCTGGAAAAAGAATTACAGCTGATGGTAGGAAGAATGCCAACGGAGCTGATGGCTGAAGTACCCGTATTCAAAGACATACGTAATGGCGAACTGACGCCATTAATAAAATCGGCTTCATCGGCATTAATTGATTATTTATCGAGAACGGAGCAGGACTAGCTTTTATGCGGATTAATCGCTTGGATTTGTTCCGTTATGGAAAATTCACCGATCGTTCTATTTCTCTGCCTCAGTCAGATCAAGACTTCCATTTAATTATCGGCCCTAACGAAGCTGGGAAATCCACTATTCGTAGCGCAATTTTAGATCTATTTTTTGGGATTGAAAAATACTCCACTTATAGTTTTCTACACGAATACCCCGAAATGAAATTGGGGGCATTAATTCAACAAGAAAATAATTCCCTCTATTTTCAACGCACTAAAGCAACAAAACAACCCTTACTTGATGCCGACGGTGCACCGCTTTCCTATGAAGTACTGCGCCAGTTTCTGGGTGCAACCGATCGTGGTTATTTCGATCAGATGTTTGGTTTGAATCATGAAAAACTGGTAACCGGTGGTAATGAAATACTGAATGCCTCAAATGATATCGGGCAGATTCTTTTTCAAACCGCGGCGGGGATAGATGGTTTAGGCGAAACACGCAATGCACTTGAGGCTGAAGCAGATAAACTCTGGTCGTCTCGTAAATCAAAGGACCGTGCCTATTATACGGCGTTGGATGAGTTTAATGATGCAAAAGATGAATTAAAACGTGTAACCGTTAGAACCAAAGAATGGGTAGCAGCACAAACCAGCGTAAAACAACTGGAAGAAACGCTTGAGCAATCCAAAGTCGCTTATAGAGATTTGGAGGTACAGCGTGCTTGTATTGAAAGAGTGCGCCGTATTGCTCCAACGCTAAATGTGCTACAAGAAAAAGAAGTCACTTTGGACAAGCTTGGAAAAGTAATTATCTTGCCAGCCGACGCAGAAAAACAGTTCAATCAAATGGCGCAGGAGTTATCCAATGCCAATCATGAATATGCGGTGTATAAAGATCACGCAGAAACCATTCAAAATCGTTTGGCCAGTATTCATCCAGATGAAAATCTACTTAAATATGTTGCCGAGATTCAGGCATTGGCCGAGCAACAACCGCTCATTCGTAATCACGAAATAGAAATCATTAAAAGGCAACAAGCGGTCAACAGCTATCAACAACAGATCAAAACATTAGTACGGCAATTAAATTGGTCGGTAGCGAATGAACAAAAACTTGCCCGTCGGTTACCCACATTACCCGTTAGATCCACTATTGCATCGCTACTAAAACGCTATGATTCGTTGCAACATGCTTTTCTTTCATCACAACAAGCCGTAGAGGATAAAACCAAAGAGATTGGGTCGCTGGACAAACAAATTGCCTCATTATCAGCAACATCAATTTCTGCTGCGTTGCGTGTAGCACTGACCGCTGCACAGAATTTGGGCAATGTTGGCGCACAGTCCAAACAACTTGAAAATCAGGTGAGCAAGGCGAATCAAGGACTGAAAGCTGCTCAGGCAGGCCTTGGGCAATGGAACTTGGATATGAATGGATTATGCCACCTTATCTTACCAACAACAGCATTTATCGCTAGTTTTCAGGAGCGACTGACGAAAAGTGAATCTGCAGTAAGCAAATTGTCAGCGCAGCTTGAAGAGATTACTGAGACGATTCACGCGAAAGAATTTGAGATTACACAATATCGTAAAACACATGATGCGGTTACTTCCGCTGAAGTCATGACTGCACGTGAAGCACGTGATGCTATTTGGTCATCTATTAAATCCGGTGCCGTATCGTTGCAGGAAACCGCAACAGCTTATGAATCTAAAGTTGAGCATGCGGATGCAAATGCAGACAAGCGATATGACAAGGCACAAGAAGCCAGTACATTACAGTCAAAATTGCTTAACCTGGAAGAATTGCAGCAAAAGAAAGCGCTGCTGCAAGCACGTATCGTGACCAATCACGACACGTTACAGGCCGTACAACAAGCGTGGTTGGCTGCCATTCATGAAATGAAGTTGCCAGTGATACCCCTGCATGATATTGATTCTTGGTTACAAGCGAGAGAAAAAGTGATCATCGCGTGGGATCATGTTGTAGCGGCTAATCAGGCATTAGCGCGATTAGCGCAAGAAGAAGCTGAAGCAAAAGAAACGCTACTTAATTGTTTAAATGAAGGCGAAGTTAAAGTGGATGCTGCCATGGATTTATCTGCACTCATTATTGTCGCAACGGATGTGATAGAAAGTGCCGTAAAAACGCGAGCCAGACACGATGAGCTCACTAAACAGCGTGATACAGCGGTTACCGCCATGATGGCACTTAAAGAAAAAGCCGCGGCAGCTCAAGTCGAAAGTGAAAAATGGCAATTAACCTGGCAGGAAAATCTCGACTTGGCGGGAATCAAGTGCGATACAGAAATTAGTGCCGTCGAAGGCATGCTCAGCCTATTTAACGAAATAGACGAGAAGTTAAGTGGCATTGAAGAATTGCGCACAATGCAGATTGAACCGATGCAAATGGAGCTCGATAACTTTGAGAAAGAAGTCACGGGGCTAATGATGGGCCTCGCACCCGAATTAAAAGGGCAGTCATCGTCATCCATTGTAAAAGAATGGCTTGTTCGATTGGAGAACGCAAAGTCTGAGAAAAAAGAACAGGAACGATTGACACAAGAACAAATCGATTTAGAACAAAAACGAGATGAAGTGTTGATCAGAATCGACAAAGCTAAGTGTGAAATTCAAACACTGCGACAACTCGCTAAAGTTACGACCAATGAAGCGCTCCAAGATGCAATTAAACGATCAGATAATTGGCAAAATCTGAATGATGCGATCATTGTGCTCAATAAAGAACTAGCGGATAGTGGTGATGGACTAACACGTGCGCAGTTAGAGGCAGAATTTCAGTCTACGAATGTATCGGAAATATCAATAAACAGGGAATTACTCGTTCAACAACAACAAGACATACAACAGCAGCAAAACACCATTTCAGCCGACCTTGCCACCTCAAAGGCGGCACTTGCAAGGATTGCCGGACAAGATGATGCGATACGTGCGGAATCAAAGCGCCAGGAGGCGTTGGCTAAGATGGCAGAAGTTGCGACGCGTTATATCAAAGTTACAACCGCGAGAACGTTATTACAATGGGCAATTAATCGTTATCGCGAGACAAAGCAAGGCCCGATGCTGTCGCGAACTAACAGTATTTTTTCTGGGTTGACACTGGGATCATTCCAAAAATTAGTGGTTGATTTTGATACGCAACCCTTGGCATTAAAAGGACAACGTGCGGATGGAAAAATGGTTAATATTTCCGGCATGAGCGACGGCACCCGTGATCAACTCTATCTCGCACTCAGGCTGGCTGCAATGGAGCTACATTTTGAACAGTCACAATCTTTGCCGTTCATTGCGGATGATTTATTCGTTAACTTTGATGATGCACGCGCTCAAGCCGGACTTAACGCACTGGTAAATTTATCAAAAAAGACTCAAATTATCTTTCTTAGCCATCACGATCATTTGGTGTCAATTGTTCAGGCGGTGTTTGGCAAGCAGGTGAATATTGTTCGTTTGTGAAAATGCAATAAGACACGAGGAGTTATAAATGGAAAAACTGTCTTCTGGGACTATTCGTATTATGAATGACGCAGGCCTTTCTGAGTTTTTTATCCATACGGGATGGACTGTTGCAAGTTATTGAGCAGTTTCGTGGTGGGGCAAACAACAAACAGTTTGGATGCAACTGCCTGTTGAGACCACGATAAGTCGTCTCTTTAAAGAAGCGACGGAAAGACAGGTCAAGCAATTTGAAAGTGCCAATCATCAATTGCGTGAGCGGATTGGCGCCGAGCCAACTGCTCGGGCACATCACTCGTCGTTTTGTTGCTGCACGTAAGATGCTGCCTAAAGTACAAAGCTGGTAACTCGATTTGTTAGAAACGACCACATACGATATGTTCTGCTATGTCACAATTGAAGTTTCTAACAAGCATCGCCCAGTTTTTTCAGGTAAAACTGATAATTATCTTCCCTCACAAAAATAACATTCCGGTTATTGCCGCGCTGTATGACATGTTGCGGTTGTTCGGGAACATCAAAGCGTGGAAGTTGAGCCATACTTTCGTTCTACAAATTTAGCTAAACTTAGACGTAAGCATAGCTAAATTTTACAGAACAATCTGGTTTGACCCCCTTTAATTCGTGAATTGAAGTGCGCTGCTATTCCTCATAAACCTGTACGCTGACCCGGCGCATGCGCGGGCCGTCCAGTTCATACAGCATCACCGATTGATACTGTCCCAATACCAATTCACCATTGGCCAGGGTAAACACTTCTGAGCTGCCCAGCAACTTGGCCGCAAGATGCGAGTGAGCGTTTTCGGGTTCATCAGGAGGACAATCACGCAGCGCAATATCATTGTGCAGATAACGATCATAAGGAGGAATACGACGTGTCAAAAACTTTGATATCCTCAATCAAACGTGCTTGGTTTTCGTTAATGGCTGTTGTGGTGTGTTGCGATGTAATCGTCACAAAGCCGTTCTGAATGCCGGATTAGGCAACAGATTTTCTCAGCTCGGGCATCAGATCAAGCAGCGAAATACCCTGGCCGGTCTGGTGTTCGATCAATGTAGGAAAAATTTTCAAAATGGTTTGTCGATCCGTTTCGAAGTGCATAGCCTAACACTTACGGTTAGGAGATTACATGGTATCGAAAAAGATAACTGTAACCTGAAAATTTATAGGCATATGTGCGCGGGGTGCAATGAACTGATACATATATTCTCATTCCGTAGTAATGCTTTCTGCCAACGTCTGTAAGTCCTCGACATACTCACAACCATCTTTCTCTGCTCGATTAATATTTGAAGAGAAATCCCAGCCAATCGATCTGACTCCCCTTGTTAACAGTTCATTAATTTCTTTTCTTGTCTGATCAGCACGATCAGGGAAATGAGTCAAGGTATAAAACCACCGTTCTAGTATCAGACTCTGTTGATTTTCATCGGTTAATTCAAAAGCCTGGTGCAATAATGATTTGCCTTCTTTGATATGCGCCTGCGCCAATAAGGAGCCTGCATACTTTTCTATCAATAGCAGCACACTATTAGGTAACTTCTTTATACCTTCTTGATAAAGTATTCCTTTCGATACAGTTTGGTTTTTTCACGTGCATTCTTAACCAATTTGTGAGTGAAAATTTGTACTGAGACACATAAAGATCGAAGCCTTTGCAACATATTCCGGGCCTGTCGCGTAATTCAACTTGCGATTCCCCGTGGTCTTGCCACGGGGAGGATTATAGTTTGTGTTTTTGAAGTCAGCGTAGCGCGCCGTTTTCGGTTTTCTGCGCCGTAATACCCCGCGGTCTTGCCGCGGGGATAGGTGCAGGGCGCGCGGAGCAAATTTATTCCGACATGAAGCTTAAGGGCGCTTTTTGTCGTGCGAAAATTTGCCCACGGAAAGACCGACAAACAAAGGTCTATGGTAGAAGCATCCAATGAATGGGCCTGTCGCGTAATTCAATTGTGAGTGTATTTTCGTACAAAGGAGACT
>CAXBGL010000108.1:0-9582 GCA_963975255.1 uncultured Nitrosomonas sp.
GTGACACCATGGAAGGCGGCAAATCGGAAGGTGGCCTCGCTACTCACGTCGAACGGAAGCCGATTTCTTGTCGCAGGAAAGGTCTTAAATAAACGTTCAGATACCTTCATGCAAACGTCAATTAAGTTATTTAAATGTATCAATCCAAATTTTATTAAAACATTTACTGATGATAATGGTAGCGAGTTTTCTAAGTTTAAATTGGCTATGTCACAATTAAATGTTGAATTTGATTTAAGAATTTATAAAACCCTTATTAACCATTGACTTGATAGTCTCAATAATTAAAGTACAATTAGAGAGTTAACAAAAACCAATAGTTAATTGCGACATAGCCTTTAAATTGCTGGACAATACAACAGCAAGCAGAGTCTATTTTGCTGACCCATATGCCCTTTGGCAGCGCCAATTAAATGAAAACACCAATGGTTTGTTAAGAAGGTTTTTTCCTAAAGGATGTGATTTTCATCAAATCAGTGATAAGGTCATTAAACAAACCGTTGAGAAATTAAATCATCGGCCAAGAAAATGTTTAAATTTTAGAACTCTTTACGAAGTACTTTTCAAAATAAAAACTGTTGCACTTAGAACTTGAACTCACCTATAATTATTAGTGATTTATTCAGTATATTTTGTTAAATCTTGACTCATATTTTTCATAGAAAAGTTGCAAACTTAATTGAAAGGAAGAGTAAAATGAAAAAGACAAATAAAGAGCTGCCACATTTATGTAATACTTTGGCTATTGTCGCTCTAGCTTGGGCCTTTAATGCCAATGCAATTCCAGTGGTGACCAATGGAACATGGATAAGTCTGGAGGAAGATAATGGACCAGTTGCCAACATTAGTGGAATAGGTACGAATAAAGTGTCATGGGGTAATCCGTTTGGCACCTCTACTGCTGGTCCGAGTGGTTATACTTTCGCTGGAGTCAATGGTGATGCGCCTTTAAATAATACTTTGTTTGCGCTTGGCGATTTTACCCACGATAACTTTACGATTTCGTTGCCTTCAATTTCAGGTGCTAACCTTGATGTGAATTTGAATTTCACAGACGAAGGCGTATCACAAGACTTTAGTTTTAACTTTGTTCATATCGAAACGCCTAATAATACGAACCCATGTGCTGAGGGTGGCGCAATTCCTTGCCCAGACTTAGTCCTTATTCCTGACACTTCATCTTCAGAGACGGTTTTATTGCAGGGAAATCAGTATCTACTCAGTATTCTCGGATTTAGTCAGGATGGCGGCACCACAGTTGTTCCTAGTTTCTTGACCGCAGAGGGACAGCCAAATACCGCGACATTATATGCGCGCTTAGTACTCGTACCACCAACCAATGATGTTTCTGAGCCATCTGCTCTTATGTTGTTAGCTATCGGTTTAGTGGGACTATGGAGTTCATCTCGTCGTAAAATTAGATAATTATTCTTATTTGTCAGTTGTTATAAAAATAAAAAACAATATTTTTATGTGCGTATAGGAATAACCAGACATTTGGCTGCATTTTGATGTTTCAGACGAAAAACGCCCAAGGGATATGATCAGTTCGATCATGAAGAACGCTGAAAATTATGAGATTGGGATCAGATAGACTCGAAGAGTTCAAAAAAATTTTCAAGTGAACGTAGCAGTGTCTGGATAGGTATGCCGAGATGATCAAGAATTTTGATGATTGCACTTGCCTCCAGGATGGCTGCGATGGTTCTCATATTCCCACCACAGGAAAGGCAGTGTTCGATATCGATATCAAACAACCACTTTAACAAACGTCCCCGACAGATACGCACAGATGCCAGAGAATAGTGCACGTCGTCATTCGCATCAGATGATGAGTCACTTTTGTTTTCTTCTCGTATGGAATGATCTGACGCGCAGAGAATAAACGATTTCCAGCCGCTTCGTACTAGGCTAGTTGGTGCAGCTTCGTGGCAGGGTTGGGTACGGGATGTGACCGTCGACATGAGCTTTGCGAACGAATGTTTTCGTTCTCACGGTATTGGCTATTCATTACATTCCTTGATTCATCTCACTAAATTTTCTACAAGCCGAATTCTACAAAAGCTGCAGATTCCTTGACATACTACCCAGGCTGTTATAAGTTTCGCCCCACTGCTTTAGGTGTCCTCAAGGCTTTCGCCTGAGGGATTAAACGGGAATCTGGTGCGTTTTTATAAGAATCAAAACAATGCCAGCACTGCCCCCGCAACGGTAAATGAGTTAAGGATTTGTTTAATGCCACTGTGTTTTTTCACGGGAAGGCACAAATCTGGGAATGATCCCGCTCATGAGTCCGGAGACCGGCCTAAAGTCAATCTGCGGTATTGCGATGGGCAATATACGACTCTAAGATCAGCTATTTGTTCAGGACTGATCTGTGTGTCTATTTCCGAATGCCTCCGCAAACCTTTATCTCCATCTTGACATCGCGTGCGGGTGTGCGCGGAGGAATCAAACAATGAAAAAATGCCGTCTATCGGCAGTAGCTGTGCTATGTCTTGGCTCAGCGACTACAGTATTTGCTGAAAAGATTGATAACCAAGAAGAACCTGTTATTGTTACAGCAACCCGTACCGCCCAGACAGCAAATGAAACACTTGCCTCGGTAACTGTCATCACACGCAAAGATATTGAACGCCAACAAGCACGGTCTATCCAAGATGCATTACGTGGCGTGACGGGTATCAGCATTGCCAATAATGGTGGACCGGGAAAACCAACTTCAGTATTCATGCGCGGTACAGAATCTGATCATGTTTTGGTGCTTATTGATGGTATCAGAGCCGGCTCTGTAACATCGGGTGGGGCCGCATATGAAAATATCCCGATCGAACAAATCGAACGTATTGAAATTGTGCGGGGACCACGTTCCAGTTTATATGGTTCTGAAGCCATTGGCGGCGTCATTCAGATATTTACCCGCAAGGGTAGCCGTGACGGTTTTAAACCAAGCTTTAGCCTTGGTGGTGGCAGCTATAAGACCACTATGGGTTCAGTTGGTCTTGCCGGTGGCACAAAGCGCGGCTGGTTCAATATGAATGTCAGTGGAACAGGCACGAGTGGCTTTAATGCCTGTACAGGCTCAAGTAGTGCAGGTTGTTTTTCAAGTAATCCCGATTCTGATCGAGACGGTTATCGTAACGTTGCTGGCTCTCTACGCGCAGGTTATCGTTTCAAGAATGGGCTTGAAGTTGACGCCAATTTTCTGCGCTCTGCAGGGAAAACAGAATTTGATGAAAGCGACACTTTTCCGGGCTCAAACTTCATTCCCCCTAATAAAGCTGAACTCGTTCAACAGGTTTTTGGTGGGAAAATACGTTATTCTCCTCTTGATATCTGGCGAATAAGCCTCATTGGAGGCCGTAGTCGTGACAACGCAGATAATTTCCTTGGCAATACTTTTCTGACTAAATTCAATTCAAGACGCGACACCTTTACTTTACAAAATGATTTAACTCTAGGTAGAGGTCAACTCATGACAATTGGCTTTGATTATAAGAATGATTATATTAAAAGTACCGAAAAATATGCTGTTACATCACGTAATAACTGGGGCGTATTTGCCCAACATCAAGCAACACTCGCCAAGCATGATCTGCAACTATCGCTACGCCATGATGACAATGAACAATTTGGCAGCCGTGTAACAGGCGGAGCAGCCTGGGGTTATACACTCAGTGAGAAACTACGCTTAACCGCCAACTTTGGCAGTGCTTATAAAGCCCCAACTTTCAATGAACTTTATTTTCCCGGCTTTAGCAATGCCAACCTTAAACCTGAAGACTCACTGAGTTATGAATTGGGTGCTAAGGGTAAAACTGGCTGGGGCAGTTGGTCGCTCAATATCTATGAAACACGTATTGATGATCTAATCGCTTTTGATGCCAATACTTTTGCACCCGCCAACATTGACCAGGTACGTATCCGCGGTCTCGAAGGTGTTTTCAAAACTCAAATTAAAGGTTGGCAGATCAATACCAATGTTACCTTTCTTGATCCTGAAAATCGTTCATCTGGAACCAATAGAGGTAACACATTGCCACGACGTGCCGAACAATCTTTTCGTTTCGATGCCAATCGACAGTTTGATAAATTTACACTGGCTGGTATTCCATTTGGGAAATTTACGTTAGGGGCTATGCTGCTTGTAGAAGATGAGCGCTATGATGATTTAGCTAACGCGCGTAAACTCGACAGTTATGTCAAATTCGATTTGCGTGGTGAGTATTCGCTTAACAAAAATTGGCGTTTACAAGGGCGTGTTGAAAATCTATTTAACGAACGTTATGAAACTGCTGCATTTTACAATCAACCGGGGCGAAATTTCTTCATCACCTTACGTTATCAGCCCTAACAATTTATAAAGGAGTCAAATATGTTAACATTATCTATCCGCAACCAGATATTCATTGGTCTTGCACTTGTGCTGATGATGATTATCACGCGCGGACACCATTTCGCATCACTGCAAAACCTGCCTGGGGCTTCCTGGGCAATCTTCTTTTTGGCTGGCGTATATCTTCGTTCAGTTTGGCCTTTGCTGGGTTTCTTTGTGCTGAGTTGGTCACTGGATTTTGCCGCGTATACCTGGGGTGGAACCAGTGGTTTTTGTTTAACGCCTGCTTATGTATTTTTGTTCCCTGCCTATGCTTCACTTTGGTTAGCTGGTCGTTGGTATGCGCATCAACACCAGTTTGAGTGGCGTACTTTAATGCCGCTTTCCTTAAGTATTATGGTTGGCTTAAGTCTCTGTGAATTATTCTCCAGCGGTGGTTTTTATTTCTTCTCTGGACGCTTTGAAGAAACCACGTTTTTGGAATTCGGGCAGCGCTTAATACAGTTTTTTCCATTCTACATTACATCATTCTTATTCTATATCGGTATCACTGCTGTCATTCATAGTGTCTTTAAATTTACACATAACCTTGTTAGTCCAGGCAACACCACAACCGTTTAAACAATATGGAAAAACTCGACCGTGAGCAACGCCATCGCAAGCGTATGCAACGCAAAAAAGAAGTGATTGATGAGTCCATAGCACGTGCAGATAAAGAAAAAGGTTTGTTGTTGGTACTTACGGGTAATGGTAAAGGCAAATCCAGCTCTGCTTTTGGTATGATTGCGCGCGCCTTGGGTCACGGCATGCAGATCGGTGTAGCGCAATTCATTAAAGGTCGCTCAGATACAGGCGAAGAAGCATTTTTTCGCAATCAGAATGGGGTAGCCTGGCATGTCTTGGGTGAAGGCTTTACTTGGGACACGCAAAATTTGACACGTGACACCGAAACTGCGCAACGCGGTTGGGCTATTGTGCAAACAATGCTGCAAGATCCATCTCTACATTTGATTGTACTGGATGAGCTTACCTATCCACTCAAGTTTGGCTGGCTAGATTTACCAACGGTATTAAATGATCTTAAGAATCGACCACCCATGCAACATGTCGTCATTACCGGACGCGGCGCACCTGAAGTTTTGTGTGAAGCAGCAGATACCGTAACGGAGATGAATGATACCAAACATGCGTATCGGGCTGGCATCACAGCACAAAAAGGTATTGATTTGTGAAGCATTGCCCTGCGCTGCTGATTTTAGCACCCGCTTCGGGGCAGGGTAAAACCACGGTTACCGTAGCGCTGGCGCGAATCCACCGCAATTGTGTTCAACGGGTTCGCATATTCAAGACGGTCCTGATTTTATCGACCCAATGATTTTGCAGCACGCTTCCTACAATCCAGTTTATCAACTTGATCTTGGGATAAGTGGCATGTCGCATTGTCGACAATTTTTATATCAAGCCGCAACCACGGCAGATCTAATTCTAATAGAAGGCATCATGAGTCTCTACGACGGGGGACCATCCAGCACCGATCTCGCTGATTTATTTGGCATCCCTGTGTTGGCATCATTGATACCACGGCCATGACTCAGACCTTTGGAGCAGTCGCGCATGGATTAGCTTCCTTTATTGACTATCAACCAGCCTTCGCACAAGGTACAAGGAATTGAACCCACAGAGATTAAATGCATTAGCGAATTAAGTTACAGACACAAACTATATCCAGAACTTTACATACTAATTTATCCTAAATTCCTCAGTTGAACGTGTCCAAGTGTGCAGGGTTTGAGTTGCCCGGCAAGGCGCAACGCGACCAGAGAACCCAAAACCATACAGATTTTCAAAGACCATGAAGCCGTCAAATATGGAATTTAGGTTTATAACTTGTTCTATCTTGAATTGATTGTGCTCGTGACCGCAGGTCCGGCAACTCTATTGCGTGGGATATAGTTAATTCAAGTCAACCCAGTGCTAAAGTTTAATCACCGGGTAAAATATAAGCAGCAGTAAACAAACTTTGAATAAAGCTGCAACGGGAACAGGAACAAGTGTAGTGATACCGATCGGACAATATAAATCACCCTAATAGCTTATAAATAAAACCGAAGCCAATATTCTGTAAAATAGATACAGGCTTACTGTTTCCGCTCGATATTCCGATACCAGGCATCATAAATCTCATTCGGCCACAGTGATTTGATCCATACCAGGATGTCGTCAACTTGCTGTTCAGTCAATTTTCCTTTCCATGCAGGCATGGCACTGGGCAAACCATTGTCACTAGGTGGCCCCCCATTGAGTATCGTTCTTTTTAACGCTTCGGTTGAATGGTGCCAAGTATGGGCTGTTCCATTTAGTGGTGGAGGCGGATACCTGCCATCGGCTCCGGGTTTGCGCCAATCAGGCTTGGCCTCACCATTCGGTCCATGGCAGGCTGTACAATTTGCGAGATAAACCGTTTCACCACGTTTAATCTGTGCTGCATCAAAATTGCGTTCCACCAACCCTGTTTCACTACTGAATTGATGTTGCTTCGTTGATGAAAGTTCATTGCATGCAATCACTAATCCAACGATGCTCATTAGAACAAAATAACGTGTATTCATAATATTGATTATTTTCTAAAGTATGCGTTATTTCAGTCTCATTACTGAGCCAACTGGTTTCGCCTGATTAACTTTTTTAGCATATGGGTCATGACGATTATAGACAGTCGTATTGGCCCACTTGTCACCTTTCTTTTCAACCAGCAGCACGTTATAAGCTTCAGGACGCGAACTTTCCATACCAGGGGAACCTTTTGGCATATTAGGCACAGCCAGGCCAACAGCCCTGGGGCGCTCCTTAAGTAACCGCAGTATATCTTCTGCTGGCACATGACCTTCAATAGCATAACCATTCACCAGTGCAGTATGGCATGAGCCCAATGATGAAGAAATCCCAGCTTGTTTTCTTATTTCCTTGTTACCCACATTTTTTGTTTCTACGGTAAAACCATGATCCTGCAAATGATCAACCCATTTAGCACAGCATCGACAAGTTGGGCTTTTATAGACTTCAATTGTTTCTGTAGCGACAGCATTAGACACGACACTAAAAAGACTGGCAGTAAGGACTGATGCAGCTAATAAGTTACGGATGCGTCTTTTCATGTTTTCCCCACATTGATTGTTTATATATATATTCTTAAAATGACCAAGCCTGTCTTGATAATACACAATGACTTGCTTGAATTGTCAGGCCAGCAACTGAGCATAAGACAAAGCCACAAATGTTATAATAAAAAGTTCATTTAGAGCACGCTTTTAAAAAATTATTCCCGAACCCGGTTATCTTATTTTGATAGAACTTGATTGGATGGCAACAATGCTAAATAGTTTCAACATTTTTGTCCATCAATCCTCTGACTTGCCGGCGGATGCTTCCATTTGATTAGAAAGATTGATCAAATTTTAAAATGAATCATTCTTGTTATTGTAATTTTAATACATTTTAACGTAATAGTTTTTAACCAAACTGATAACCAACAAGATGCTGAAAAGAGAACGCTACAACACCAACAAATTACATAAAAGATTACGGCGTCAAGTTGGAACAGCTATTGCTGATTTCAATATGATTGAAGCAGGTGACCGGGTAATGGTCTGTCTATCAGGCGGCAAAGATAGTTATGCTTTGCTCGACATTCTAATTAACTTGCAATCACATGCGCCCTTGCAGTTTGAGTTAATTGCAGTCAATCTAGATCAAAAGCAGCCGGGTTTTCCCGAGCATGTATTACCAGAATACCTGACAAAAATTGGTATCCCTTTCCGTATTGTTGAACAAGATACTTATAGTGTTGTAAAACGTGTCATTACCGAGGGTAAGACAACCTGTAGTCTTTGCTCACGTTTGCGCAGAGGCGTGCTTTATCGGATAGCGGGTGAACTCGGTGCTACCAAGATAGCACTGGGTCATCATCGTGATGACATTCTCGAAACGCTATTTCTCAATATGTTTTATGGTGGCAAACTTAAAGCCATGCCACCCAAATTGGTCAGTGATGATGGTCAGAATATTGTAATTCGCCCGCTTGCTTACTGCAAAGAAAAAGATTTGGCAACTTACGCTGACATGGCAAATTTCCCGATTATCCCTTGCAACTTATGTGGGTCGCAAGATAATCTGCAGCGCCAAGCTATCAAAGAGATGATGCAACAATGGGATAAAAAGTTTCCTGGTAGATTGGAAACTATGTTTAGATCCATACAAAATATTCAGTTATCACATTTAGCAGATCCGTCACACTATGATTTTAGTGGCTTGAAAGCGCATGGCGAACCCGTCATTGATGGCGACAAGGCGTTTGATGAAGAAACGTTTGAACCCACTGTTGAAGAAATGACCCTGTCAGATTCTGCAAACACAGTAAGCAGCAGCTTCATATCGAGATAATCAAATACGAGTGTTACGAAAATTGACTGGAACCCACTTAAACGTAACGCCAACCAGGCATGCAAACAGTATATAGACTGTTGTCAGTCCACCTTCAGGAAAGTTGTAGAACAAAATGTACTGCAACCAATGTTGGATAAAACTGCTATCTGTCTCGACTTGACGAAGGGTGTTTTCCCATGCGGTTAGTGGACAGACAATGCCCAGCAAAGACTCACTCACTACGAACAAAATCGCAGCAACATGGGCAAATCGAAACCAGGGATTTTTAACATAGTGCCACTTAAGCCATGCGCCAATCCAGATCAGCGGCAAACTTGCCACAACAAACAGTACGTAGAAAAAATGAATAATCAACACAATATCGGCAAGCAACACAATTATTTCTCATCTATTTATTGTAACCGCGCATGTTTCTGATGCACTGATAACGATCTGGCCTGCAATAAAGGAATCAGTGATTTCTCTAATTTTTTCTGATTGATACGCCCCAAATAAGTATCTGTGATTTCTCCATTGTGATTAATGACAACAGTAAAGGGCATTGCTGATTGATGATTCCCTGCTGCTTGAGCCAATGACATGGCATTCATACTGCCGATTAATACAGGGTAATTGATACCAAATTCCTTACTATAGGCAATCACTTTTTCTTCCCGATCAATTGCAATTCCGATAAAACGTAAACCCTGATCAAAAAATTTTTCTTGTGTCTCGATAAACTCAGGAATTTCTTCTCGGCATGGCGCGCACCAAGTTGCCCAAAAATTTACGACCAACACATTTCCTGCCCATTGGGAAACAGC
>CAXBGL010000109.1:0-9520 GCA_963975255.1 uncultured Nitrosomonas sp.
ATCAAATTGATGTGCTGCTCACCTTGATATCGCCCTATTTCGAGACAGACCCTTTTTCAATAATCAGGTGAATCGGATGCTCACGCCTGAATCTTGCGTGTCGCTGTGCTCTAGATTCTTTTCTGCTCAAATGAGTTCTTACAAGAGTTTCGCCATATTTCTTTTGGCTATGTCGCAATTAACTATTGGTTTTTGTTAACTCTCTAATTGTACTTTAATTATTGAGACTATCAAGTCAATGGTTAATAAGGGTTTTATAAATTCTTAAATCAAATTCAACATTTAATTGTGACATAGCCTTTCTTTTCTAAATATTTCAAGTAAGCCATGATTGCATGGTCTAACTTAGATTGCTCTCTTAATATTTGAATATACCTATTTTCTTTTTCTTCAATCAAATAAAGCAAATTATCTGGAACAAAGTCATCAGGATCGCACAGCAACTTTTTCCCGTAAATTTTTGATAACTCAATCAATCCTACTTCATCATTAACTATTAACAGTTCCTGAGCACCTATATAGTCATAGCTAGACGGTTCAGTTGCAATTTGTACTGCACGAGTTCGCAAAGCATTCTTTGCGGCATTATCACCAGTTAAAGCTATTAAGCAAACAAGGCAAAACAATGGATCCAGGTCTCGATCATCTGTTGCAATAAGGAGTGAAGAAATTATTTTTTTACAGAATAGCGTATAGTCTTACGACTTGTTAAACATTTAAAAAAGCCATTCTGCTCTGCTTGATTCACATTGCGGGTCATAAGTTTGTTCGTAAAGGCAAGCAATTAGGACAAGATCAGCACAATCATTTAAGCCATGATTTATTATTTGAAGTTTGGCACGGCCTAAACCTTTTCTGAGCGCCACTTCAAAATCATTTCTACTCATGACTGGCTTATGAAAATATGGGTTTATCATTATTATCTAGTCATACAAATCTAATAAATGAAAGAAATTGAAGTTTCAAAAGAGCCTATTGAGCTCTACAAAATCCTGAAGTTTGAAAGCATGGTCTCTAGTGGCGGTGAAGCGAAGTCTGCAATTGCTGAAGGTCGAGTGCTTGTAAACGGAAAAGTAGAGACCAGAAAACGCAAGAAAATCATTTCAGGTGACATCGTAGAATTCAGGAAAGTGAAAATGAGTATACAGCTCAAAGAGAATTTAAGTTAGGTAGAAAAGGATACTCAGCAACATTTCATGTCAATCGACGCAAAAATTGTTAACTGTCTCCCCAATATGCTGGAACTAAAGTAAGCCAACTACTCAAATTTTATTTTCCATCAATTGCAAAAAACGTTCTTTATCCGCATCAAACTTGGCTTGAATCGTTTGAATCCTTTTTTTGCTCATATTCAGCTCATTCTCCAAGTTCGCAACATCTCTTTCGACAGGAATCATGTCTTTTTTGATTGCTGCAAGCGCTGGACTTCCCGCCTTGCCAGCTGCATCAACTTGTTTTTGTAGTGTTTCTAGCTGGGAACGCGCAATCTCTAATCGTTTCTTGACTCCTACAATTGCCAATTCAACAGGTTTCACATTACGCTCGCGTGCCAAATCAATGGCTTCTTCGCTCGTATAAATATTGAGCAGCACCATGTCACGCCGTTCTTTTTCTTTAAGCACCCGCTCAGCTGCGAGCTTGCTTTTTTCATCCTCTGCAGATTCTACAACCTCTTCTTTTATTTCATTTCTCTTGATAACAACACCCAGCTTATTCATTTCAACGGTTGCTTTACCCTGGCATTCAGCTGGAAGAATCTTATTGTAATAATGAAACATACCTACATCATCCTTGCATTTCTTTAGTGCAGCCGATACGGGCTGTACAAAAACAAATAGAAGTGGAATCAAAATCATCCAACGCATGGTTTACTCCTATAATTTTTATCTCAAAAAAGTTTAGACTCACTATCCAGTCAAGTACATTTAACAGCTAAAACGGGCAGTTAACGACATTCTAAACAACAAAAATGAAATAAACCCTGAAGGCCACAATAAATCAAGCCACACCATATTGAGCACGATAATGCTTTACAGCAGGCAAATTGTGCGCAAGTGCGCTGTTATTCTGAAGATAGGCAGTCAGATCGTTTAAATCAATAATACTCATAACGGGTATCTGATGCGTTTCCTTAACCTCTTGTACTGCTGATAATTGCCCACGCCCGCGTTCCATCCGGTCCAATGCAATGACAACTCCGCAAGGTGTTGCATTCGAAGCTTTAATCAGATTGACCGATTCACGTACTGAAGTACCCGCAGAAATCACATCATCGACAATCAATACACGTCCAGCAAGGGGCGCACCCACCAGCACACCCCCTTCCCCATGATCTTTTGCTTCTTTACGATTAAAACAGTAGGGATAATTATATCCAGACTCAGCCAAAGCAATAGCGATCGTGCTGACTAAAGGAATGCCCTTGTAAGCAGGTCCAAATAACATATCAAACGGAAACTGAGCAGCAAGAATTGCTTTCGCGTAAAATTGCCCAAGCTTACGAAGGGAGTCTCCATCATTAAATAACCCCGCGTTAAAAAAATAGGGGGACATGCGCCCTGCTTTGGTTTTGAATTCACCAAAATTTAGAACACTGCGGCCAATAGCGAGCTCGATAAACGCTTGCCGAAAATCAGACATAAACTGGATCAACCATAAAAAATAGATATGCGAATTATAACGCTTAACCTGAATGGTATACGTGCTGCGGCTAGAAAGGGCTTTTTTCAGTGGCTACCAACACAGCAGGCAGACATTGTTTGTGTACAGGAATTAAAAGCCCAACTTTCTGACCTTACAGAAGCCATACGTGCGCCAGAAGGCTATCATAGCTATTTTCATTGCGCCGATAAAAAGGGATATAGTGGCGTGGGTATTTATAGTCGTCGCGAACCTGATAAAGTCAGTGAAGGATTGGGAATTACAGAAATTGATCAAGAAGGTCGCTACTTACAGGCTGATTTTGGGTGCTTGAGTATTATTTCACTCTACTTGCCTTCTGGATCCAGTGGCGATCACCGGCAAGCTTCCAAAGTATTTTTTTTGGAAAAATTCTTGCCTGTACTGAAAACACTGATAGCCAGTGGCCGAGATGTTATTTTGTGCGGTGACTGGAATATTGCGCACAAGGAAATCGACTTGAAAAACTGGCGAGCTAATCAAAAAAATTCAGGTTTCTTGCCGGAAGAACGCGACTGGTTAACCCATGTTTTCGACAAAATTGGCTTCGTCGATGTGTTTCGACACATCAACCCAGAGCCAGACCAATACACCTGGTGGTCTAATCGGGGGCAAGCATGGGTTAAAAATGTCGGCTGGCGCATTGATTACCAGATTGCCACACCAGAAATTGCTAACAAGGCAACTAATGTTTCAATATATAGGACCGAACGTTTCTCCGATCATTCGCCACTTATTATTAACTACGACCATAACCTGTGAAAACCGCAGCACTCTCAAGCTGGCTAAATGCCTTCAGCATCTACTCCCATCCACGGGTACTTGGCATGCTGTCATTAGGTTTTTCTGCTGGGCTACCACTATTGCTAGTTCTGGGCACATTATCATTCTGGCTACGTGAAGCCGGGTTAGATCGCGCCACCATTGGTCACCTTAGTTGGATCGGTTTGGCCTATAGCTTTAAATGGCTCTGGTCTCCGTTAGTGGATCGTTTATCACTGCCATTATTGACCCGACTCCTGGGTCGACGACGCGCTTGGTTATTACTCTCACAAGTAGTTATTGTGGTCGCATTGGTTGGTATGGCCACGACTGATCCAGTTGTAAACCTAACACATATGGTATTTTTTGCCTTAGCTGTTGCTTTTGCTTCTGCGACACAAGATATCGCTCTGGATGCCTATCGTATTGAAGCGGTTGCCGTAGAGCTCCAGGGTGCTATGGCAGCCACGTACCAGGCAGGTTACCGAATAGCCATGATTCTGGCCTCGGCTGGTGTGCTTTGGATAGCCGCAGCAGTGGATCCATCAGAAATTACATACGACTATGCGCCCTGGCGTTTTGCCTACTTGATCATGGCTGCCAGTATGGCTGTCGGCATTATTACGACACTCATCGTTCGTGAACCTAAAGTACCCATCAGCGAACTGATTTCAGAAAATGAACAATACGCTCAACAGGCTATTGCCAACTGGAATCTCAATCAACGCTTGGAAAATATTCTGGTTTGGTTATACGGCGCGCTGGTAGCACCTTTTCGAGATTTTATTGTGCATCATGGTCGGCAAGCATTACTGATTCTGGCTTTAATCGCGATTTATCGTATATCAGATGTAGTCATGGGTGTGATGAGCAATCCCTTTTACGTAGATATGGGTTATACCAAAGATGAAGTAGCGACCGTTTCGAAAGTCTATGGCGTTATCATGACGATAATTGGCGCTACAATTGGTGGCGTATTGACGGCAAAAATTGGCATCATGCGTACGCTGTTTCTTGGAGCCGTATTATCCGCAGCTACGAATCTACTCTTTGCCTGGCTAGCCGGACGGGGACATGATGTCAGCGGATTAGTGTTCACTATTTCAGCAGACAATCTATCAGCAGGTATTGCTTCCTGTGCATTCATTGCCTACTTGTCAGGCTTAACCAATTCAGCCTATTCAGCAACACAATATGCACTATTTAGCTCGGTGATGTTGTTACTGCCAAAATTTATTGCTGGCTTCAGCGGACAATTTGTGGATGCATATGGTTACGCCCATTTCTTTATTGGCACCGCGTTACTGGGTCTACCTGTTTTGGTATTGGTATGGTTTGCTGGACAAGCAAAATTTACAACGACGGAAGCACCCGTTTCAGATTCTAAGCCTTACTCATAGTTACATTTAGCAAGCTTATCTATGTCTTTCAAATCGATAAAATGCCAACATGCCCATCAGATTAGGTAAGATTGTTACTTGACGATCATTAACCATCACTCTCCGCTCGAGGATATGTGCGCCCAGTTGATGACATAATCCTTCAAAATCGCTCAAGGTACACAGATGAATATTAGGCGTATCAAACCAATGATAAGGCAATGTTTCCGAAACAGGCATGTGACCCGAAATGACTTGTAAGCGATTCTTCCAATAACCAAAATTGGGGAACGATACAATGCCTTCTTTCCCGACCCGCAACATTTCTTGAATAATGTCCTCTGTATGCCTCACTGCCTGTAATGTCTGCGACAAAATCACATAGTCAAACGATCCTGATTCAAAACTGGATAATCCTGATTCAAGATCACTCTGAATC
This sequence comes from uncultured Nitrosomonas sp., assembly GCA_963975255.1. Classification (GTDB taxonomy): domain Bacteria; phylum Pseudomonadota; class Gammaproteobacteria; order Burkholderiales; family Nitrosomonadaceae; genus Nitrosomonas. The sequence continues at coordinate 5,260 of CAXBGL010000109.1, forward strand.
GCATTGACCCTATTACGGACACAACCGAGAATATTTTTATCCTTAATTTCAACGCCATAACCAAAAACATCACGTGTATCACGCAAATAACGCAGCAATGAACCATCGCCACAACCTAAATCGAGTATTTTTGCACCCGGTCGCACCCATTCAGCAATGGCAGCAAAATCTGGACGTAATGTATTTGTAGCGGACGCTGCAGCAGTATCAATCATGGTCTTCAAATCTGTGGGAATCGCTTTAAGTAGAAATATTGTCCATATAAGCCCGTACCAGCTGATGATAATAAGTGGTTTCCATCAGAAAGGAATCATGACCGTGACGAGATGTAATACCCGAATAACTCACATTAATCGCATTATCCAGCAAGGCCTTAACAATATCACGCGAGCGTTCTGGTGAAAAACGCCAGTCAGAAGTAAATGACAATACCAGGAAATCAGCCTTTGCGTCATGAAATGCCGCACTCAAGTCACCATTATATACATTGGCAGGATCAAAATAGTCCAGTGCTTTAGTCATCAATAAATAGCTGTTGGCATCGAATAAATCGGCAAACTTGTCGCCTTGATAACGCAAGTAGGATTCAATTTCAAACTCAACATCAAATCCGTAGGAAAGCCTACCATCGCGCAAATCACGCCCAAATTTTGATGCCATGGAATCATCTGAAAGATATGTAATATGTCCCAACATACGCGCGAGCCTGAGACCACGTCGTGGCAAGGTATTATGCGCATAATAATCACCGCCATAGAAATCCGGATCAGTCATAATCGCCTGACGTGCCACATCATTAAAGGCAATATTTTGCGCAGTCAATTTAGAAGCAGCGGCAATGACCAGTGCATGCCGTACTCTTTTTGGAAAATTCAGTGTCCACTGTAATGCCTGCATTCCACCCAGACTACCCCCACCTACCGCAGCAAATTGATCAATACCCAGATGATTCGCCAGCTGTACCTGGGTTTCCACCCAATCCTCTACTGTTACAACTGGGAAATTGGCACCGTATTGTTTTCCTGTACTAGCGTCAATACTTGCGGGGCCAGTAGAACCATGGCAACCACCCAGATTATTCATACCTATGACAAAAAATTTATTGGTATCAATAGGCTTATTAGGGCCTATCATATTATCCCACCAACCCGTACTCTTAGGTATGTCAGCATAAACACCAGCCAAATGATGATTACCAGATAATGCATGACAAATCAGTACAGCATTTGATCTTGCTGCATTAAGTTTACCGTAAGTCTCATAAACAAGGTTATAGCCATTTAACACCATATCGCTTTTCAGATGCAATGGTGTATCAATGTGTACAGATTGAGGGGTAACGATGCCAACCGAATTTGAATCTTGCATTTATATTGAAAAATCCTGAAGAAACAACCAAAAATTTTGCTGATGATTATAGCGTCAAAGAACTGGCTCAAACCAGCCTGAATATTGCATCAAACAGATACAAAATTTAATACCAAGGATGCAAATGGATTTTATCTGATTATGCGGACGAGAATACGCATTATATCAACAAACTTAGCGCGTCTTGAAGCTTTCTTTGAATTACTCTGAGCACGAAACTAGCTATTCAATTTCGTCAACAAACTATAAACTTTTCCTGGGTTATCAGCTTTTATTATCTTATTCGCTAATGGCGTAATATCTGGCATGTGGCTTTTTAATACCTGGCTCTTTACCGCCAGTATTTGTGATGGATACATAGAGAATCGCTGCAAACCCAAGCCCAATAATAATCTTGTGAACTGGGTATCTCCAGCCATCTCGCCGCAAATTGCCACCGGTACTTCGGCGCGATTTGCAGTTTGAATAATACGTGTAATCAACCACAGAACCGCTGGATGCAGTGGATCATATAGATGCGCGACGGCATCATCAACACGGTCTATGGCAAGTGTGTATTGAATTAAATCATTGGTACCCACAGATAAAAAATCCAATCTGCGCATAAACAGACCAATACACAATGCCGCAGCGGGAATTTCTATCATACCGCCAACTTGAATTTTCTCATTAAATGGTTTCTTTTCTTCCCGCAAACTTTGTTTCGCGTATTCAAGTAGGTGTAATGTCTGATCAATTTCCGCAGTATTTGAAAGCATCGGGATCAAAATGCGGATCTGACCATACTGTGAAGCCCGTAATATTGCACGCAACTGAGTATGAAACATTTGTGGCTCTGCTAAACTAAAACGAATAGCACGCAAACCCAATGCTGGGTTGGCCGCAACTTGTGTCGTGCCATTAAGATTTTTATCAGCACCCAGGTCAAATGTACGAATTGTCACAGGCATACCTTTCATTTTGACTGCAACAATACGATAGGCCTCGAATTGTTCCTCCTCACCAGGCATATCATCGCGATTAAGGAACAAGAACTCGCTACGAAATAAACCGATACCTGTCGCGCCACTTTCTTTCACTTGCTCCACATCCTCAGGAAGCTCAATATTCGCGTATAACTCCACGGGGGTACCATCGATTGTCACGGCAGCAATGGTTTTTATACGCTGAAGCTTACGTTTCTCAAGCTCCAGTTGATTCTGCCGCAAACGATATTCAGCTAAAACATATTCATCAGGATTAACAATTATGATTCCCTGCCTGCCATCAACAATTAGACAATCGTTATCAAGAATTAACTGTCGCGCATGATGCAAGGCAACGATTGAAGGAATATTAAGGCTACGTGCAACAATGGCAGTATGGGAAGTCAAACTACCCAAGTCTGTAAGAAACGCAATAAACTGATGTTGCTTATACTGCATAACATCGGCGGGGCTCAAATCATAAGTCACCAAAATACTGTCGCCCATATGCTTCGATGGGGGCGGAATGTAGCCTGGGCTCCCCAGTAATACTTTGAGCACGCGCTCCACTACTTGCGTAACATCCGTTTTGCGCTCACGCAAATAAGCATCTTCAATTTCTTCAAACTGCGCTAACATTACATCCATCTGCTGCGTAATAGCCCACTCAGCATTACAATGTTTCTGTGCAATACAGTTACGCGCTGCTTCTGAAAGTGTTGGGTCATCCAATATCATGTGATGCAAATCGATGAATGCACTGAATTCAGCTAATGCGGGACCACTGATGACAGAAGTCTGTAGCGTTTCAAATTCCTTACGTACCGTAGCAAAGGCATTATCAAGTCTCGCTATTTCTTTATCAATCCTGTTTTTTGGTATCAAATAATGGGCAACTTCCAATGTAGCAGGCAAAGCAAGATGCGCATGTCCAATAGCAATACCTTCAGATACGCCTACACCGTGCAAGATAAAACTCACTCACCCTCTCCAAAGTAATCTGCGATCAATACTAGCAATGCCTTCATCGCATCAATTTCGTCTTCTCCAGAGGTTTCAATATCTATGGTGGAGCCCTTATTCGCAGCCAATGTCATCACCCCCATAATACTTTTTGCATTAACGCGTCGGTTTTTACGCGTCACCCATACTTCACTTTGAAATTGGCTCGCCAATTTTGTGAGTTTTGCAGATGCCCGTGCATGCAGACCCAGTTTATTAATAATTTCCACTGTCTCAAGCTGCATTGCATGATTCCAATTGAATGTGTATAACGCCTTCTTTACCGCCACTCAATGCTTTTTCTAACACGATTGCCAGTGGTTCATTACGGTATGTCAGCGTCCGTATCAACATTGGCAAATTAATTCCAGCAAGACATTCCACTTTACCAGGTCTAATTAACTGGTTGGCAATATTACAAGGTGTTGCGCCACAAATATCATTTAATATAAGTACGCCATCACCACAATCCAGTTGCTTCAATAATTCCTTTGCTTTAGAAACAACCACATCAGAATCATCCTGAATCATGACACTCAAATGCATCAATCGCTGTGGTATCTCGCCCATAACATGGCTTGCACAACGAATAAAACTGTCACCCAGATTCTCATGAGTAATTATTAGAATTCCAATCATATTATTCTTATCTTGCCTTTTGTTCTTATAAGGTACTAGGCTGCTGCCCAATATCGAGATTTTAACATTGTCATGATAATTATCGTGATATCAATCAAATCTAGTACTAATGCACAGATACTTTAATTTTTGAACGATAACCCAATGGACGCGTCTATTCCAGAAAATAATTATTCCATCTCGTTTCAAAGGGTAACTTAAGTTAATGTCTATAGACTTAGGCATCACCTAAAATAAACAACCCCGTGGCAAGACCACGGGGTATTAGAAAAGTGTAAGTTGACGCA
>CAXBGL010000110.1:0-9423 GCA_963975255.1 uncultured Nitrosomonas sp.
GGAACAAAACCATCTATTGCCAACTCACGTAGGCTATTGAGCTGCTCATCTAAAAATATTAATTGTTGTTTCTTACTGCTCCTTGATGCCTCGAGGCCACGCAGCTGAACGCGTAACCCTGCGATATTTTCATCAACTGCTGCCAACTCATGTTGCAGAGCTAATTTACGTGATGTGAACAACTGTTCTTGCGTAATAATATTTGTGGTGACACGGGGGTCATTTTTGATGGATAGTAATAAAGAAGGAAATTCAATTTTTGTTTTGTCATCTCGTTCAGCGATCAATCGTGCTTCTACAGCACGGGCAGAAACGAGTTGGCTCCGTGTTATTTCCGCTTGTGCCTTAACCTGGATGTCATTCATGCGCACCAAAATCTGACCTTCTTTAACACGATCTCCTTCTTTAACCAGGATATCATCAACAATCCCGCCAGTTTGATGTTGTACCGCCTTGCGATTACTGTCCACGGTTACTGTGCCAGAGAGTGGTACGCCTTTATCCAGAGGCGCAATGAATGCCCACAGCAAGAAACCTCCGACACCAGCCAGTACAATCCACCAACCCAATCTGGCATACATTGTTTCGTCAGTTTTAACCTGATTGGGTATGTCAGCATCAGGAATAATATCAGTAATGGTTTCTTTCACTTCAGCCAAAGGCTTCATTTTAATTCCTGCTTGATTAAGTTCGACAGATGTCATTCACAACTCAATGGATAAGTCTCGTAAGTTTATGAAATATTTGGGTCAACTACGCTGACTGTTTGTACTGCCTGGTTTTGAGGTGTTTCTTTTTTTGCCTGCTGTTGTGTTACCTGGGATTGTTGTGCTTGTTGTTGCTTGGTTAATTCCGCAATGACTTGATCTGTTGGTCCAAACAGTTTTGCAACACCATCGTGCAACACTAATAATTTTGTGGTAGCAGCAATGATACTGGTGCGATGTGTAATCAGGACGATAGTTTTGCCGCGTTTACGTAAATCAATAATAGCGGCTAAGAGCGCTTGTTCACCTACGTCATCCAGATTTGAATTGGGTTCGTCCAATACAATTAAGGACGGGTCATCATACATGGCGCGGGCTAAACCGAGTCGTTGTTTTTGCCCACCTGAGAGCCCTGCTCCCCCGTCACCGAGTAGCGTGTCATAGCCTTCTGACATATTCAAGATCATTTCGTGTACGCCAGCACGCTTGGCCGCCAGAATAACCTTTTCTGCATCAATTTCGCCAAAACGTGCAATATTCTCTGAAACTGTTCCACCAAATAACTCAATGTCCTGTGGTAGATAACCAATATGCGATCCCAACTCATCTTTATTCCACAGATAAACGTCTACACCATCCAGCCTTACTTTCCCCGCCGCTGATGGCCATACCCCGACTATTAAACGTGCCAGTGTTGATTTTCCAGATCCACTGGGTCCAACGACACCCAGCAGCTCACCCGCAGCAATTGAAAAACTTAATCCTTTAATGACGGGCACCCTTGAACCCGGCGGTGCGGCAGTTACACTTTCAACTGAAATGTTGCCCATAGGTTTTGGTAGTGCCATGCCGGGGTCCCGGGCTGGATTGCTTTCCAGCAGTTTCGTAAGTCGTTCATAGGCACTGCGTGTACCGCCAAATTGCTTCCAGACGCTAATTAATAATTGAACAGGCCCAATAGCTTTACCCAATAAAATAGAGCCAGCAATCATCATTCCTGGTGAAATACTGTCTTCTAGAACCAGTAATGCACCCAGACCAAGCATAAGTGACTGTAATGAAACTGAAGTGAATTTGGTAAAGGCCCCAATAACACCTGCTTTTTCACTGGCATCTGCTTGTAGATTCAAAAATTTACTGTGTAAATGATACCAGCGTGCCTGTAGGTTGGGTAACATGCCCATGGCTTCGATGACCTCGGCGTTACGTAAATTATTTGATGCCAATGTGGTTGAGGCAATCGACATTGAGTTGGCTTCTGCCAAGGGTTTATGTGTGATTCTCTCGTTGATGTAAGCAAGTAATATCAATACGAGCGTGCCGCAAAAAGCAAAAACACCCAACCAAGGATGGAAGAGAAAAATTACACAGATATAAATGGGAAACCAGGGCGCATCAAAAAAGGCAAATAAAGCATTGCCAGTCAGGAATTGGCGTAAATTGGTCAGGTCTTTTAAAGCCTGTCCTGCATTACCGCCACCTTGTTTCAAACTTTGTTCAAAAGCAGCAGTATAGACACGTTTATTCAGCTTCATATCGAGTTGTGCCCCGACACGAATGAGTACAAAGCTGCGTATGAACTCTAATGTGCCCATAAAAACGTAGGCACCCAGCATGATCAATGTCAGCATTAATAGGGTCATTTCATTGCGGCTGGTCAATACGCTGTCATACAGTTGTAACATGTATAAAGCGGGCATGAGCATCAGCAGGTTAATGACAGCACTGAAAACACCTATTGTGCGAAAAGATTTTTTAAAGCTGGCTAATACTTGTGCAACTTCATTTTGAGGAATTTTAAATTTTGATTTCATCTAGAGTTGGTGGATACAAAATATTATGTGTCAATAATTCCTGAAAATTAATTTCTATTTACCAGAAAAAAGCAAAAACAGAGAATACACTAAAATGTGATGTGTGTCACATTCTGTATTATTTAGGAGTTATTTTCAAATCCTTATGGATTTTTAATCAGCCTACTTAACGCTTCTGGATTAATAATAATCAAGCGGTTCGCATCCTTGCGAATGATCCCTTGATGTGCCAATGTTAATAATGTTCGGGTTACTGTTTCACGACTCGTATTGATCATATTTGCAATTTCCTGATGAGTAGGCAGATTTTCTACTAGCTCTTGTTTCTCAGGTGTTTTTTGTTTCATGAATTCGAGGAAGCTGACAATACGTTTCGCTGTGTTGTTAATACTGAGTAATGCACGGAATGTGCGATCACGCTGCACTTTTTGTGCCAGATGATGTTGGATCTGGCAAGCGACCGAAGGTGAATGTGTAAAGAGATGTAGTGCTGTTGTACTTGGTAAAAAGGCGATCAAGACTTCGCTTAAAGCCACTACTGAAGTGGTATGCAAAGATTTATTGATGAGCGCAGTTTCACCAAGGAAACTGCCAGCTGAGAGTAAGCTTAATCCAATGACCCTTCCTTCTTTCGTTACATCAATAGCTTGTATTCGGCCTGATAATAGTAACAACAGACTATCGCAGCGCGCCTCTTTTTGTAGAATTACTTCGCGTCGACTATATCGTTGGATACTCAATTCCTTTTTGACTTGATTCATTTCGTCTGTGCTGAGTTGATTCAGCAGTGGAATACTGCGCAGATTAATGGTCAAATTAACTTTATTGTTGGCCTGCACGGGTACAGCCGACTCTTCTGGTGACAGCGGTGATACCATCACGTCATCCATAGAAACGAGCAATTTTTTATTTTTAGCGACCATCAGATATTGGTTGGTAAATCTTCTTCCGTGAGTTTAAAAGGTCTGGGTGAAAAATTAAGATCCTGTTTTGCATCTGAACAATCAAATACCAGATCCTGATTCATTCTTTCAGCCATGGCTGTTGTCCAATGTCGATAACGTGGCAGCCAGCGCAGTGCAATAATGGTTAATTGAAAAAACCAGCGTGGCACAGTGAATAAACGTGGCGAACGGTTTAGTGCAATAAATACCCGAATAATCATTGCGTGATAGTCAAGTGTTTCTCCACCAGTGAGATTATAGGCCCGATTGGCGGCACATGAAGACATAACGAGTGCGGCTAAACAAGCAGCGGCGACATCTTCAACATGTATGGGTTGACGTAATCCATTGGCGGGTCCAAGCAAAGGAAAAAAACCAAAACGACCAATAAAACGGGCTATTTCAGTGATGTTTTTATCACCGCCTCGACCATAAATCAGTGTGGGACGTAAAATTACCCATTCTATCCCATTATTCATGGCCCATTTTTGGAGTGTCTCTTCACTCTCCGCCAGGCGGTGTGCAATGGCTTGTTCACCTTTATCAGTAGAAGTATCCTTGGTAAAGCGACTGGTTGATGAAAGCACGATGATGCGTTGTGCGCCTTGCGCCAATAATAAATTGAAGTGCTCTGCCAATGTCCATATTGGTGCAACACACAGCCAAGAAGTAATTTTTTTTTGCTCAGTATTGAATTCTGTTTGTGGGTTTGTGCGCAGCTGTTTCCAAGTGATATTGGCATGGTTTTGTATCACCTGATGTTGAGAAAAGGCGGTTATTTGCCAACCATCCTGTATCAACCGCTGTTGTAGACACGCACCAAGTAGACTTGTTGCACCAAGTAGACCAACGCACCGCTCATTCATGCCTAAACCTCAGAAATTTATAGATATGATCGACCGTATAAAACAGAACAACAGCTCCAAAACGTAACCATACACCACCTGCTACCAGCCACATCAATATTCTGGGATATTGATTATGAAAGAATTTCTGGTAAAATCGCCACATTCCTTTGTGCTTGTGCCATGCGACAAATATAGGGCGAGCGCGACTACATGTTCCCTTATGATGCAAAACTGGTGCATCGGGAACAAAAAGAATTTTCCAGCCTTTTTGTCTAAAACGCATACACCAATCCAGATCTTCACAATGCAGAAAATACTGCTCGTCCCAAGTGTCGACATCTTTAATGGCTTCTCTTCGTACCAACATCAGTGCCCCTGAAATGGCTTCTACTTCAATGGGTGTGTTCGGTAACGGTTGTTGATGAAGGTGAAAATCAAAAAATAGGCGTGGCCAGTATTTTTCCAAGCGGTATAAACCGAAGGCACGGACAAAGGAACGCCAGGGAGTGGGTATGGCCCGACGCCCACCACCTTGCTCAGTCCCATCTGAATTGGTCAATCGCCCTCCTACCATGCCTATAAGCGGGTCAGTTTCCATCACATTTACGAGACGTTTTAAGGTGTCTGATCCAAGGATGCAATCAGGGTTTAGAAATAGAATATAGGGGCTTGTCGCGATATTTAGCCCAATGTTACAGCCTGCGGCAAAACCAAGGTTTTGATTCATACGCTTTACGCACAGGTGATCCTCAGCAGGAAAATGGGTTGTCAGTTCTGTTATGCTTGAATCCGTTGAGGCATTATCAATCACAATGATTTGCTGTGCTTGCTGAAACGTAGCTTGAACACAATCCGCCAGTAACGAGCCGGCGTTATAATTCACAATAACCACTGATACAGGAGGCATACTGATTTTTTAAGAGTTGTCCCGTCTTTTTATGTAATCTTGAAGTTTATTTATTACGATAATTACGCAGTAACTTAGCGATCGGTAATAATAAATAACGTAACCATGGTCGTCGATTTATGGCAAGTTTTAGGTTTCCAAATTTGAGCCAAGCATGGTAGTGAATCACTTCTCCAGTGTCTTTCCAGAATGTCCGATGCGGTGTTTCGTCAGTATGTGGTAAGTCAGTATGCGGAAACGCTGCAAATCGACGTAAGCCATTCTTGGCATTTAATGTTGCTTGTAGAAAGCCATGTCCAAACCAACGATCAGGCTCAAGATGACAGCCTTCAGCCCATTCATTCCAAGCATTGATAAATACTAATTGATCATCTTTACAGGTATTTTTAGCGTTATCAATAGTTGATGACAGCCAATATTCAAAATTATCAGGTGTCCCATTTAGTACAACAAGTGCGCGGTCTTTGGTACGTGCAGTATTATCCCATGATGGAAAGACGGTTCTAAATACACATGCGGTATTATATGACCGATCAAGGAAAGACTGCGCAATGGTTGCATATTGCATGACATTACCCTGGAATGCATTATGGAATTTAACTGCATCATTAATGTTGTGATTTTTTAGATTATGCGGTGGAAACTCAATCCCGCTATCAAACCCGAACTGAGCGAAATTTTCGTTACCATGGGTCAGTGCAGCACATAGATGAATTTCACCCAGGCCAATTGATCGGCAGTATTCACGCCACACTTTTACTGTTTTGCCAACATCTGGAAGATGCTGGGGGCGGTATACAATCAGAAACGGATTATCGTCAACTTTAATATAACGCTTATCTTTAAAAATAGGTATCAACGATTTGATGAAATTTAAATCATCTTCGGGTAAATATTGTTGCGCAATCAACACTTCATGATCAGCTGCGTCCCAGCGACGCGTCCAGTTTTCATTTGCCCAGCATAAGCAAAATGGCATGTCGCTTTCTGCATCCGCGAGCATATCATCCAGTGGGAAATTGAGTATACGTTTGCCTGAGAACCAGTAATAGTGATAACAGAATCCGTTGATGCCATATTGTTTGGCGACTGCTATCTGATCACGCCGTGTTTCACGGACGCGCAGATCATAGAAGCCAAAATCACTGGGTAAATGTGGCTGAAAATGACCGTTAAATAATGGTTGTGCTTTGGTGACGTTGGTCCATTCGGTAAAACCTTTTCCCCACCATTGATCATTCTCTGGTGTTGGGTGAAATTGTGTCAGGTAAAAAGCGATTAATCTGGGTGTAAATTTGTTTTCCGTTAAAGATTGAGGTGTCATGGTCCGTTTCATGTTTTTGTTTTTCTTAAGCTAATCGAACGAAAAACAATAAAGTTTACTAAATTCGGATTTTAAATATTCCAAGACCCGTACGAATACGCTGCTTGGTTTTCTGGGTTAAATGTCTCGCAATACGCGTTTTCCAAGATGCTGCAGAGTTGGTTGCAGTACGTTTAGGTGGTGGCATCAATGACATTGCTATACCCGAATAACTTAGCGGTACAGCTTTAATCACTACTTGGTAAATATCCGAATGACTACTACTTTTTAGTGCATCTTGAACGGTAGTAGAGAGTTGAGACCAACTGGCTGCGAATTCGGTCTCTTCGGGCGGTTTAATGACGTACTTGACATCAATAATTTTAAGCTCAGCTTGCGCAAATAATGCCTCAATATTCCTAAGGCCGAAAAAACGAATGTGCGTACGGTCAAGCAGCCCCCAATCACGGTATTCAAAATCTCCGTTAACAAGACATGAAGCCACCGCAGCATGTCCTATATGTGGCAATGAGATGATGATGTAACCATTCGGTCCAATGAGGGGGGCCATATGCTTCAAGGTTGCCCAAGGATCATATAGGTGTTCCAGAACATCGGCTGCGACCACTACATCAAATGGAGATGCATCATTAAGTAAATCAGGCCATTCCATAGTATTTAGGTCAGCCTGCATAATGGCTTCACAATAGGGTGTTGCTTTTTCGATGGCAGAAGTATCCAGTTCGATACCTGTTACTCGACATTGCCCTTGCTGAGCCAGTACTTTTGTAATCGAGCCTGGCCCACATCCGATTTCCAGCACACGTTTGCATTGCCCAACCATTTCTACTACATACGCAGGCGCAGTTTGTCCGTTGGGGTCAACTGTGTATTCGTATGTGTGCCGAATTTTGGACTCCATTGCAGTATTACTCGTTTTGATTTTTATCGTTGTCAAGATGTGAGGTGCTTCTGAAAAATTGTTTTATGGTACGAATTGGCCTGGTTATGCGCCAACTGGTTGACGACAAAATATCAGCGATACGTGCATCCAGCTCAGCGATATGTGAATCACGTTCGGCTACGGATTGAGTGAGTATGGCCATACGCTCATTCATCGAATGGTTAAGTTCGTCAAACAAACGTTTGTAACGTGAATATTCTAAAACAGACCATAATATTTTGTCGTTCCATCGGGGCATCCATTTTTTATATATGGTCGTCATTACTTGCTGTGTGCTTTCTTTATTATCCCATACTCCTGAGCTTGTTTCATTTTGCATTTGGTAGGTTGCGCCTATTCCTGGCACAAATCGGAATTCACCATGCTCGAGTAGCTGTAGCCAAAAATCCCAATCTTCACAAACAGACAGTGTTTCATCAAAGCGCGCGCCATTATCTACAACACTTCGTCGAAAAAGAACCGCATGAATAGGGATAAAGTTATCAATGCGCAATTGTATTGGATCAAATTTTTCTTCAAATCGCCTGGTTTCTTCGCCAGATTCGTTAACGCACTGAACCGCTGAATATGCGGCAATGGCAGATTCAGCGGTTTCTAATTCCGCTTTAAGCTTGTCAATATGGTGTGGTGCAAACCAGTCGTCGTCATCTAGAAAAATTAGATAATCTCCGCTGGCGCTTTTTAGTCCTACATTTGCCGCTTGACTGCGAGGTAATAATTTATCTTCGCTTACTAAGCGCATGGGAAAACGCCCGCACCATTCACCTAATTCATGGTGATCAGTGCCTTTGGCATTGATCACCACCACTTCAATATTGGTATAAGTTTGCAAGGCAATAGAATTCAATGCATTAGATAGTGTAGGCCGGTCCATGCTGCGCACGATGATACTGACCAGCGGTGTGTCGCGGCTATCCAGCGTAAGACCTAACTTTTTCTGGCGTTCGTGTTCGGATTGATAAAGCCTGAGTGGGTCCGCTACCAGTTCCTCCGCAGTAACCAATATATATGCCTCGGCAGCGGTTACGTTCGCGGACAAGGTATAAGTACGATAGCGATTCAGTGCAGCAATATCTTGGTCGTAGCTTTGTTTTGCATTCTGTGAAACAAAGCAGGCCATCGCAGTCAATTTGCGTTCTGCAACAGTACTGATATCGAGTAATCGATTGGGACACAGTGGCATCCCAATTTCGTAAAGTGCCAGATGTACTGCTTTGCCAAGTCTTCGCACTGCTTCAATTGTCGCCATTCCGAGTGCTCGGTGATCAGGGTGCATCTCGAAAACTGAGGGAGCATAGATTAAATCAGCGGATACCGCTTTGATTGCGGATATAATTTCCTGTACCAGTTTCTCACCATAATAGATTTCTCGATCACGGTAATGCCAGAAAATGGGGTCGCCATAACCCAGGATCTTGGCGGCTGCAATGCTTTCATTCTGACGTTGTAGGGTGTAATCAGCAACCTTTCCATCACTTACACCATATGCGCCATCTGATACAACAATTACATGCACGGGCACATTCTGTTCAACATGACGCATGATTGCGCCACCACAGCCGAACACCTCGTCATCAGGATGAGGGGCTAACACCAGTGCACGGGTACAGGGAATGTTTACAATAGCTTGATCAGGGACCAGCAAGTTTTCCAATCATTTCTCACTAAAAATATTTGATTTTATGGGCATCTCTAAAAATTCTTATTTCCGAACAAGACGAGGCGGGAACAAAAAATATTGGCGCAGCATATAACTGATATGTAAGGAAACATTTTTTGTGAGCAACGAAGTAATGTGATGAAATATGGGTTTTTAGCGGTGTCCTTATTTTGGACTAAATCAAATTGTATCTAAATAATCATTACTTATTCTAATTTGAATCACTACTGTCCCGTTAACATCTAATAGAGGCGGCCTGATTCAGCTTAAATTGGT
>CAXBGL010000111.1:0-9406 GCA_963975255.1 uncultured Nitrosomonas sp.
TACAATTAGAGAGTTAACAAAAACCAATAGTTAATTGCGACATAGCCTTTTAATAGCTACGTGCAATAAAGCTCCATTATTAACGCATAACCTCTGGAAAGTAGCCGATGGCACCTTGTACTTTGTCATCATGCGCAGGCACAATATCCATCTCAGGGTATTCTTTTATTAATTGATGTACCTTGAGAATCATCCGCTCTATTTTTCCCCTATCATGATCAACCAAGAGACTCGAGGCCCAAAATTTGTGCGCAGGTATCTGAAACCCTTCTAATGTCCAAGTTGTATCTCCAGTAAAAAATAGTCTTTTCCCAGATCTCAAATTTACGAACATACCAATTGCCCCAGGGCCATGACCGGGCGTAGAAACCAACACAACACTGCCATCCCTGAATATGTCCAAACTCTGATCAAAGTTCTCATATGGCCCGCTCTCGAATAAGATGAACCGCCACGTAATGTCATTGCGTGCGTACAATGATTTAATGTACGAACCTTCTAGCATGTTTGAATCCATCACCCACTCAAACTCTTCTTTTGTAGTCCACACCTCTATATTCTGAAAATCTTCTATGCCACTGATATGATCCCAATGTAAATGCGATAAAATGATTGTATCGACAGGATCATCCTTTTCTTCATTTTCCAAAAAGTCTTTTAAAGGCCGGTGATTTTCAAAAGCCATAAATGGTTTGAGCCAAAATGGCATTTCTCTCAGAAATTGCTTGTTAACTTTGCGTCCCAAACCGGAGTCAAACAAAATTGTCTTCTGGGGATGGTGAATCAGGATAGCAGAGTGCGCACCCACACGTGTTTTGACCCAACTCCCGTCATTGAAAAAAAAAGCTTCTCGAGCACGCCATTCCGCTGTTTTAACGATTGATAAAGAAACATCGGGCAAATGCACAGGAAATTGTAAACGTACATCCTTCGCAAATTCAGCATCGTTAGGATAACGGGGTACATTAATCACCCCACAACCCGAGATGAACAAGGCAAGTAAAACAATGCTGGCAAATAATCTTATATGATATTTTTTTATCAGTTTTCTCTCTTCATTCTGTGATTATACGTTTTATAATTATTAGGTATAATTGTAACTTATACAAAAAGCATCAATAACAATCCAATAATATGCTTTGACAAAAGTTAAAGCGCCAACCTGAGAAAATGTCGAATTTGTTTACACTTTAACTATTTTAGGATGCGTATTAATCATCGTTAAAATTCAAGATATTGTTTAAATTAGATAATTTTATTCTGGCATGCTTATTGCTTACTCTGCAAGTACGGGATAACCGTTTTATGTTGAATATTATGTTACACAGTTTGACGAAAGAAAAATTAGCAAACTAACTTACCTTAGGAGCAAGGAGAAAAAAAATGAAACAAAAAATTATGAAAAAAATAATCATGACTTCAGTTATATCAAGTGCCCTGTTATGGGGCACTGCTAGTCATTCTGGAGTATTATTCGATTTTCAAAATGGTCAAGGCACACAAAATGTTGGCGCATGGGATTGGCAACAAACTTCTTTTGCGGCAGTCAATGGAAACCAGGCCATTCAAAATTTTGCTGATAACAATTGTGCAAATGGTGGCTGCGATTTTAGAGTTTTAACGCATGCGATATTGACTGGCGTAACGGATATAGGTGGCAACTCACTCAATGTAACTGGTCTGAATTCAACTTTTGAAATAACCATGACCTTTGGATTCACAGAAACTGTAACAGGTTTAATTGGTGCCCCCGGAGGCAACGGTACTATTGCAGCCTTCTCATCCAACCCAGGTAACAGTGAGTTTCTTGATGTGCGGTATGATGCAACTCCTAACGCAAGTGCCTTATCAGGCTCTGGCTTCAATGACGGAACACAAATTCTATCAGGGAATTTAGTGGGTAATTCAAGCGGCAATTTTACAATAACCGGCACTGCTCCTACTATTTTAGACGGGTTTAATGCCAATGATTATACAGGTCAAAATACCATCACGGGCTTTGGTACGCAACAAGCCCTTCCATTTGATAACTTAAGCCAAAATAATTTATTCTTCAAAAATCAATTAGCTACTTTTGGTATTAGCTTTGAGAATATCAGTATTGGATTACCATTTGGATCAGTCAATCCATCTGATTGCTTTAGTACCATGATCAATTCTACTCAGTGCGCCGCTGTTCATGTAAATGGACTTTATTCAGCACAAGGTCTAGATGGCCTCGGTGGTTATGTACCGAACGTTGGAAGTGTAAACGGTGATTCGGTTGTAGGCAATGGAGGCCCTGATTTTGTTGCACAAACGGATTTCAATAGTCCCTTTGTTTCGGAGGTACCTGAGCCAGCTTCTCTTAGCCTAATCGGTCTTGGTCTTTTAGGTTTGGCAAGCGGATTACGCCGTCGCAATAAAAAAGCTTAAGAAGAAATAACAAAACAAAATATTTTTTTATATATTAGTTAAAGGCTAGGAGAATAATCCTAGCCTTTTTTTATTCCTCTAATATGTGACTTGCAACTCTCAGCGCATTGGCTGCGAGAGTGAGGGAAGGGTTAATACCCGTGCTTGTTGGAAAGAAAGAGCTATCAATAATAAAAAGATTGTCTAATTTATGAGCTTGGTTGTATTTATTTAAAATACTCACTGCAGGGTCTTCTCCAAATCGACAAGTACCACATACGTGCGCAAGACGCTCATTATTTTCCGCATTAGGAATAAATGTGAAAATAAGTGGATTCAACATGTCCTTAACTTTACGCCTGAAACGCTTAATTCTTAATTGTTCAGTGGCACTTATTTGATAATTTATTTTTATACTATCAGAATCACTCAGTGCCACCTTATTTTCTAAGTAAGGAACATCTTCCATAATTCCGGTCAGAATTAAACGCTGCGTCAAATTATAATTTGCAAATTGACGGAGCAGAGCACGGGTGATATATACTAACTTACTGAATACCCGCTGACCCTTTCTATCGAGCTCTTGCGATAATTCATAAATGAGTGCTGCCGCATTCGGCAAACGCCCGACAGCTTGTAGCGTACCGAGGGTTTTTCCGTTATCGTCATAGTATGCATCATTCAATGCAATTTGTTTTAGAAGCATCCCCTCAACGGGGGGTATTCGAGTTTTAATACAATAGAGATCAAAATAATGCCGCATAAGGTTTTTGCCTACCTGACCTGAGTCATTAGCCAATCCATCTGGCCATAATTCTGATCGAGAACGTAATAACAGCGCAGGAGAGGACAAGGCCCCACTCCCAAGAATTAATAAAGGCGTTTCTAATTGAAATGCTTTGTTACGATGCCTTGCCCACAAACTTGTAACTCTCGAGGATGATGCTTCAATTCTTAGTACCTCACACTCATCTACAATCTTTGCTGAATACTGTTCCAATGCCGGGGCAAGACAGACACGAGCACTGTCATTCTTGCAGCTGTTGGGACAAATAAATCCTATACATTCCTGACAGTTAGGCTTATATTCGCATGCCATAGGCATGGCATATGGATGCAGGTTTTTCCCCCTGAAAAAATCATACAACTGTTTACTGGGCTCACTCAGCTCTGGAGGAGAAGCCAATGGATCCAGAAAGTTTTCACGTAACGGATCAAGCATTCCTTTAACCCCATACAAACTTTCCGCTTGAATGTAATATGGACGAAGCTCATCATAAGTAATCGGCCATCCATTCACAGGCATATTTGCTTTAGGATCTGTATACGAACTCGGTTCAAAATCACTTGGAAAAAAGCGCTCCATTACCATTCCATACAAAGCACTGGAACCACCACTTCCTGCACCAATCATCGGGGAAAACTCGTATTGATTTGGTTTCGTTGCTTCAACTATTGGGTCTGACCATCGTCCCGCTCTTGACAAAATACTGTTGTAATCTTCTGATTTTTTCTCCGCTACTTCCTCAGCATATTTACCAGTTATTCTATCTTCAGGGCGAACCAGGTAGTTTCTCCCTTTTTCCAAAAATAATACCTTCTTACCTGACTTTGCTAAGGCATATCCAATTGTCGCACCGCCTATTCCAGTACCTACAATTATTGCGTCCCAGGTTTGCTGCATTATTTCTTCAATTACTTGCATAGCGTCACCTTTAATCTCTCAACATTGCTTTAATTACCATAGAATCAGATATAAGACCATATAAAATCGTATAAAACTATTGTGCAAAAAAAAACGATTCGTTTCTTCGTTAAAGAAGAATTTCTGCCACGATCTCTCGAAAACGTTTCCCAGAATCAGTTTGTTTCAATGTATGGCTTATCCTGTTAACAGCTTGAGTACAAGATGGCGCATTTAAAACAGCTGCAGCCAAATCAGTAGCCGTGGCTTCTGTAGCGCGCAACATAAAACCGCAACCAAGCTGCTCTATTGCAACCATGTTTATCAATTGATCCATATTTGAGCATAACCCGATAACGGGTGTACTGCTGATCAGTGCTTGATAAGTTGTCAAACTCCCGCCATTGCATATTACGAGCTGTGATCGCTGGGTTGCAATGTCCATAGGTAGATAATCAGTAACATATGCATTTCCAGGCACGTCAGTAAGCGTAATTTTTCCTGCAGTAGCAACGATAACTGTCACCGAAAGGTGTGACATACTTTCTAGTACCATAGGTAAAAGTTCGGCCTGGCCCGAGCTACCAAGAATCAGGAATACTATGGGCTTGTCTTCGGGCAAATCAGTCCACCACTCCGGTAGCTTATTATGCGCTGACCAGAGAACAGGCCCTATATATCGATGGTTTTCAGGTAATTTAAACGTTGGAATTAACTCAGGAACGTCCGCATATAGCGTATAGTCACCCCAGCTGTAAATCTTTCTTAGGTCAAAACCTAGTGACGGCAGACCAAAATGTTGTCGCACTCGGTTTAAGGGACGTGCGTGCAACGCAAAAACTATCGGCCTAACAAGATCAAATAGTTTTTGTGAAACATTGACGCCTAGAATACGCGTTATAGGAATATCAGGAACCGGATAAGCTGTACTTGAAAAAGGGCTCCAATAAGCATTAACTATTGAAATATAAGGTATTTTTCTCACTGGTGCACTAACAGCTAGTGACAACCTAAAATCACCAATCACCAAATCCGGTTTAACGCTGTCAAATAGTAATAAATCTTCATTGACATATTGAAATAGCGTTTCGGAGGAATAAAGAGGCTTCCCTTGCTCAAGCGTTTGCATAAATTCTTCAGAGGAAATAGATCGAATTGGATAAAAATCAAAGTCTAATGTACCTTCTAAACCAATGAAGCGAGGATCCGATGCAACGATGATTTTGTATAAATTTGGGTCAATTGATTTTGCTAATGTTATAGTCCGCGCAAAATGCGCCAGTGTTACCGCTTCCGCAACAAAAAGAATAATTGGCCTATTCTTATTTTGATTTTGCACTACACACACTCCAAGAAAAGTAATAATATAAAAATTTAGGTGGATTAATATGCATTATTAACCATTAAATAAAAGATATTAAGCGAAAGTGCAGGTTATACTCCTTAATTCCATGCTCTATTATTCCTATAATTACTTAATTCTACCAACTATAACAAAATGTGAAATTGACTACACTTGAAAAAGAATGAGCATATTCAGCTCACAGCACTTGAAACAAATATCTCATAAAAAATCTATTGAGTGCTTTTTCTCAAGGAATTTATCATGACAACATTTAAAATTGCCGCACGTAACCTTGTACGCAATCGACAACGTGCTGTGGCGGCATTTTTTATTGTAATTGTTGGCAGCACCTCTCTAATACTTGCTGATGGATTTATTCAGTGGGTTCTGTGGGCTATGCGTGAAAGTGCCATCCAGTCACAATTGGGACACATTCAAGTTATGCAGCGAATCCTTTTGGCTATGTGTTACCAGAAAACTCGCCTCAACGCGAAGAAATTGAATCTTTACCTGATGTCAAACTGATAGCACCACGATTAGCAGTGACTGGGCTTATCAGTCTCATCAATGAAGATGAGGCAACAAGCATAGGTTTTATTGCAGACGGCGTTGATCCACAAAAAGAAGCAAAACTCAGTGAGCCCTTTAACCCTTTACGTATTGTTAAAGGACATAATCTCTCAAGTGCAACTGCAAAAGAAGTGATTCTAGGAAAAGGATTAGCACGTAATATCAATATAGTAGAGCCAGGCGCTACAATAGCAATGTTGGTGACGACAGCGAGTGGCGGTATCAACGCTGTTGAAGCCAAAGTCGCAGGAATATTTGTCAGCACCAATAAGGTCTATGATGACTCTGCTCTACGTCTACCAATTAGCCTAGCGCAGACACTACTCCGCACTAAAGGAGCGCATACTTGGGTTGTAGTACTTAATAAAACGAAATATACGGATGACTATCTTACAAAACTCCGAACTCGTTTCCCCATTAATGAAAATAATATTGAATTTATACCTTGGTACCAACAAGCCAGCTTTTATAATAAGACTGTCGCACTATTCTCTCAGCAAATAAATGTATTGCAACTGATAATTGGCTGCATCATCATACTCAGCATTTCAAATATGTTAGTAATGAATGTGCTGGAACGTAGAGGTGAAATTGGCACTCTACTGGCACTTGGTTTTAAACGCAGTAAAATCCTCCTCCTTTTTACTATTGAAGGATTACTTCTCGGGTTAATTGGCGCATCTTTAGGATTAATTGTTGGCTATGGGCTTGCTGAGTTAATCTCATTAATTGGTATTCCCATGCCTCCCCCACCAGGTATGGAAGAAGGTTACACTGGCGAGATTCGGATTACTTTAAGTGTCATGTTAAAAGCGTTTCTAATTATTTTTATTACGACTACGATAGCCGGGTTATATCCAGCCTGGAAAGCTTCTCGTATTGAAATTATTAATGCATTGCGTTTTAACATCTGAGGAATAATATATTTCATATGTTTAAGCTCGCTATTCGTAATATTTTTCGCAACACCCTACGCACAACTCTAACGTTAGCAGCAATTGTCACGGGTGTCATTGCTGTAATCATCAGCGGCGGATTTATCGAAGATGTGTTTGTACAATTGCGGGAGTCAACAATTCACTCAAGCACTGGACATATGCAAATTTCTCAGCACGGCTATCATGATTATGGTCAACATGAGCCGTTTAATTATATGATTAACCAGCCAGAAAATGTAATTAAAACAGTACGACCAACACCTCATGTAAAAACCCTAATGAGTCGCATAAATTTTTCTGGTCTGGCAAACAATAGTCACGGTGACCTTCCCATTATTGGTGAAGGGGTTGAACCAGAAATGGAAACAAAATTTGAAACAGCGATTACCATTATTGAAGGTGATACGTTACAAGATAAAGATAAGTTTGAGGCAATAATTGGTGAAGGTGTTGCCACTGCATTGGATCTTAAACCAGGGGATTTTATAACTTTAATCGTCAGCACGTCAGAAGGAGCACTGAATACGCTTGAATGTAAAGTTGTCGGTATATTTCGTACATTCTCTAAGGAATATGATGACAGGGCTATCCGTGTTCCATTGCAAGCTGCTCAGGAATTGCTATTTACTTCTTCAACACATAAAATTGTTGTCCTATTAGATAACACCACAAATACTGACCAAGTAGCAGAATTGATTAGAACCAAACTTGAGCCATATGGCTATGAAGTAAAAACATGGCTGGAATTAGCTGATTTTTATAAAAAAGCAGTCGCGCTATATGAACGCCAATTTAGTGTGCTACAAGGTATTATTCTTATTATGTTAGTTTTGAGTGTATCGAATACTATTAATATGGCTGTATACGAACGTACCGGTGAGTTTGGAACAGTACTAGCACTCGGCCAGTATCGACGTAAAATCTTCAGACTAATACTGCTTGAAAATATGCTATTGGGTTTACTTGGCACCCTGCTTGGTTTAGCTATAGGCGTCATACTTGCAAAATTAATATCAATTATCGGCATTAATATGCCACCACCACCGGGGTCAAATACTGGATACACAGCTTCTATACGATTAATACCATGGGTATTAATTATGGCAATATCTATCGGCACACTGGCGCCAGTTCTGGCAGCTATCTTACCAGCCCTACGTGCATCGCGACTAAATATTGTTGATGCATTGCGTTATAATATTTAAGGCAATTTTACAAAACCAATTGATGTTTAGATACTGCTTAAATAGAGTCTCCTCAGGAAGTCAGCAAACAACGTGACTGCAGCCAAATCTCTTTTGGGCTTTGGAAAATATTTAAGCAGCATTTAAACCTTAAAAAGCCATATTTATAGCAGCATGTACAAAGCCAAATAAAAACCTTCAGCAACACCATCAGGTTCATAACCAGAAAGATGCTGTTAATCCATGCTTCACTAGTTCGCGCAGTTTTTGCACGGATATAGTTCAGATCGTAGCCATTTTTACCTTGGCCGAATTTTCCTTCGATTGGGATACGCTGACGGTAGTCTTCACGCCGTTGTTTTTGTAGTTGCTTGAATTCTGCTCGATTTTCTTCAGTCATTTTTGGTGGTCGCCCCAAAGGCTTGCCAGAAAAGAGGATACCTTTTTCATTCAGATAACGCCGGTTTCTCGAGTGCCATAAATGGTGTCTCCCAATACCCTTTGTGGATAATGTCCGTAGCGTTGTTTGTAAGCCTCAACTTGTGTTGGCAGATCACCGCCTTCATGGAAGGCATCCCAGCTGATGTGGTCAACACTGGCAATACCTAACGTCGTTAAACTTACACTCAGCTTGGCTCCAAATTCAACCGACTTGTTAGCTTTACCACGAACAATAGGACGCATATGTGGCTGATGAATGCTGACAATGCGATGGTCACAACGTTTACACTTCAAACGGTGCATTGCTTCTTGTTGGGCGTACACGTGCTGGATGATCCAGTACTTGCGCAACAAGGAATATGTCAATGGAATTGCTCTGCCAGGGAGTGCATTCAGCAGCACTTCGATATGCTGAAAGTTTCTACGTAAATATTGCAATTGTTTCTTGATGCCCGCACGAAGCTTTTTGCCTTTAGGTCGACGTTGTTTCACAATCGCCAAGTAATCTTTGTGTGCCGTTTGACGATAGGTGCGTAGCTTGGTTTTTACTCCCAATAATGGGTGCAGAACATCGATAATCTGCTCGCTGATTTCGCGACTTTCATTCAACAAACTCAGGTCGGTAGGAAAGCGAATCGCTTGTTCCACAACCGTTGCATCAAGAATCAGCTTACCTTGATGAGTAGATGCTTCTTCAGCTTTATGCGCGTCTTGTTCAACAGCATCTTCATCGCAAGCCGGTGCTGCTTCGTCTTGATTCGGAAGTTCGTCGCCGCCGCGGTGATTATATTTTGCTTCACTACTGTCCCGTTAACATCTAATAGAGGCGGCCTGATTCAGCTTAAATTGG
>CAXBGL010000112.1:0-9368 GCA_963975255.1 uncultured Nitrosomonas sp.
GTTTTATGAATTCTTAAATCAAATTCAACATTTAATTGTGACATAGCCTAATTTTACCTAAAGGATGGCTCTTTTTCAGTAAAAAGAATTTCCGATACTTGAGAAGCTAATAATGGGTTGTTTCAAAGCCCTTAATCTTTTCCTGGTATGCTTCATAACTTTCTCGCTTTGGACATTCCGAATTTAAATCTTTCTGACATTGTTGAGCTTGAGCATTTTGTAGCGTTTCATACCCAGTCCTTTTTAAGGACGCCATACTACAGGCTGAAAGTATGAAAATAATTCCAATAAAAAGTAATACACGTACGGGTTTCATTATAACTTCTTATACCTTTGGTATAATGAGTAGAAATATCGGCGAGGCGATATCTATATCAGTACTGCATCCAGTACGGTAAGAAAATCACCTTTATTCAGAAAGCCAATTACTTTAATGTTTGGAATTTCGTTGCCTTGACGGTCTAGAAACAAAATACCTGGTGGTCCGAATAGTTTGAAGCGTTTCAGTAGTGCGGCATCATCGGGTGTGCCAGCCGTGACATCAATTTGTAGTAATACTACATTTTGTAATCGTGATTGAACTTTGCTATCGGAAAGGGTGAAGCGTTCCATTTCTTTGCATGAAATACACCAATCTGCATAAAAATCTACCATGATATATTTGTCTTTCGAATGACGAATCTGTTCATCAAGTTCTGCGATTGTTTTGACGCGCTGAAATGGCAAATGTCCATTTGGGTTAATCATGGTTGCTTCGTTTTCGACACGGGCCATACTGATTTTGGAGAGTGGTTGCAGAATATCGCGGCTACCCGATAGAACGCCTGCTAGTAATGCAATACCTGTAAGGAGTGCAATAACACCGAGCCCTTTGAAGAATTTTCTAAAACCAGAGGCTCTTTCGGGCAGCGGGTCAATGGCATGCAGGTAAATAGCAGAAATAATGAGTAGTACTGACCACATCAGCATGTGCACGACTTCTGAAATGACCGGTGAGATTAACCAGATGGCAACACCGAGTAGCAGTACACCAAAAAATTGTTTAATCGATTCCATCCATGGGCCGGCCTTGGGAAGAAGTGCCCCGGCAGAGGCCCCCAGAACTAACAACGGTACGCCCATACCCAGTGCCATGACAAATAGTGCCGAGCCACCTAAAACAACATCTCGTGTTTGGCTGATATAGAGCAATGCCCCCGCTAATGGTGCTGCAACACACGGTCCCACAATCAATGCAGACAGTGCACCCATACCAAATACACCGATTAAATGCCCGCCTTTAAAGTGGCCGGCTTCCTCAGAAATTTTGCTTTGTAGGACGCCAGATAATTGTAGTTCATAAAAACCAAACATTGAAAAAGCCAGAAAAACAAAAACCAGTGCAAAGGTACCCAGTACCCAGGCATTTTGCAGGGCTGCGGACAGCATGGCTCCTGATAGCCCTGCTGCGACACCTGCTGCCGCGTAAGTAACGGCCATACCCAGAACATAAGCCAGCGCTAAAATGAATCCTCGACTTTTAGTAAGATGTGGCCTATTCGCAATGATTCCAGACAGGATTGGAAACATAGGGAAGACACAAGGCGTAAATGCAAGCAATAGGCCGATTCCAAAAAAACCGCTCAGAATCAACCAAAAGTTGCCGGTTTCAAACATGCGATCAATTTTGTACGATTCTGTTTCAATGGCGGGAGAGCTGGCGGGCATTTGAAACAGCTCTGCTGTTGTATCGGGTGCAGCAGCCGTTGCGTTACCACTGACTGCTTCAGCGACGATATCGACGGCTGCCTTCATTGCTGGCAGTGTCAAATCAACTACTTTGTTGATGGGCGCATAACAGACCCCAATGGGTTCATTGCAGCCTTGGTAGGTGGCAGCAAGGTTTAACACTTGATCTGTGGTTGAGACCTCACGTTTTAAGGAAATGATGGCTTGGAATGGTTCGTAATAGACCTCTGTCTGACCAAAAGTCAAATCATCTTTCATTTTTCCTTGAGGGAGTGTGATGCGATCGATAAGTGTTCCCGGTACTTTGGGTTCAAATACGATTTTGTCTCGATAAAGATAATAATCTTTGGCTGGCTCAAAATTTGCAACCAGTGTGTTGCCATCTTGAACAACTATAGACATTTTAAAAGCCTGGTCTGGCGGTAGAAGTTCTTGTTGATTTTTCTGGCCAAGATCAATGCCCAGCTTTTGTAGTTCTGACAACAAGCTGAAAGCGGATCCTTCCTCAGCGGAAGCATTCGCACTGAGTAAACAAAAGCATAATAAAAAATAGGAGATAAGGCGCATAAGTAATATGGTTTTCTATGTCTTGTCTGGAATTATTTGTGTTTCATCAGCAATCCACTGTAAATAAGCGGGTAAGCCATTGCTTACAGGGACAGCAATTACTTCAGGGAGTTCATATGGGTGCATGGTCTTGATTGTTTGCGCTACTTGAGCATAATGCTGAGCCTGCGTTTTAATGAAAACGGGTATTTCATTGGTGACTTCAGTTTTGCCCTGCCAGTTATATACCGAAGAGCATTCGGTTAATATATTGACACAGGCAGCCAGCCGCGCTTTGACCAGTTTCTGAGCAAATGCTTGTGCACTCGTTTTATCAGGAAAATTGGTGATGATTAGTAGTGGTTCCATAACTGCTAATATTATCAGATGAAAGCTGAGAAACTGCTGATAAATTCATGGAAGCAATTACAAATCGTCTGATACGGAATAAATCGGTGATTTTGTTAAGGTATGCGCTAGACTAGTACTTCGACAAAGACCGATACAATTAAATAAATATCATTATGATTAAAAGATTATTCTGGCTGCTTCAAACGCTTACTATCGTATTTCCAATCATTATTTTTGCGACCTACATCATTATGGATGAAGGAGATCAATATACGTCTGAGCACTATTTGGTAACCGGGTTGAGCTTTATTCCCTTTTTCATTGTGCAGTTGCTTAAATTTCTGATGTCGGGTGTTGATAAGGAGTGATCGTTTTGTATGTATGGCGCAATGTTGCAACGAACTCCTGTGTTTTTCCTCAAAATGTGAGGATGACATCCTCACATTCGGAACCATCACAATCACCAGATAGTTTGTTGTCTACGGTTAATTCAAAGTTGCCATTATTTCCCCCATTAATGGCATATGAATAAATTCCCGCACTGAGCCCATATACGGGCAAAAAATGATCCTTTTGAAAGGGACGATGACCGCAGCACATACTACCAATTCACTCGGTTCAATGGAGTTGATGACAATATTGAAATGATTGTTTTCCAAGCGATGATTAATCCTTCTCACATTTGGGCAGCCATTAGAAAAGTAACCCTCACACGTAGCAATATCTTTACTGGGAATGAGTCAGTTTTAATCATTTCAACTTTATCCACTGTTTCCGCCTCGTCTTGTTAGAACTCCGAATTTTTAGAGATGCCCTTAACAAAGCAAAGAATTCATTTTTGTCGCGGTCTAATTGATGTAGAGGTACGGTATATTGAGGCATCGTGTTTTCGCAAGTAAACTGGCTAAGTATTTAATTGACTGGTATAATATCGCCCCCTTGTGTCGTGCTGACTGACGATACTCATACCTAAGGATTTACTCTCTATGTCTCGCTCTATCCGCAACATCGCTATTATCGCTCACGTTGATCACGGCAAAACCACCTTGGTGGATAAGTTATTGCATCAGGCCGGTACATTTGCCGCACATCAGCAAATCTCTGAGCGGGTGATGGATTCCAATGATATTGAGCGCGAGCGCGGTATTACGATTCTGTCCAAGAATTGCGCAATCGATTATAAAGGCGTACACATCAATATTGTTGACACACCGGGGCATGCTGATTTTGGTGGTGAAGTGGAACGCGTTTTATCGATGGTGGACGGCGTGCTCCTGTTAGTAGATGCCGTTGAAGGCCCCATGCCACAAACGCGTTTTGTTACGAAGAAAGCACTGGCGTTGGGATTGCACCCGATTGTGGTGATAAACAAAATTGATCGTACCGGTGCGCGCCCTGACTGGGTTGTAGATCACACCTTTGAGTTATTCGATAAGCTGGGTGCGACTGAGGAACAACTTGATTTTCCGGTGGTTTATGCGTCGGCTCTGAATGGTGTGGCTTCACTAGAGTTGAATCAGACCAGTGCTGATATGCGCCCATTATTCGATACGATTCTTAAACATGTACGAGAGCCAGAGGGGAATCCTGACGAACCACTACAACTGCAAATCAGTGCACTGGATTATTCCAGTTTTGTTGGACGTATTGGTATTGGCCGTATCAGTCGAGGGCGGCTTAAACCTGCTCAGGATGTGATGGTTCTAACGGGTGATAAAACACCCAAAAAAGCCAGAATCAATCAGGTGCTGGGTTTTAATGGTATTGAACGTGTACAGATGACGGAAGCTATGGCGGGTGATATTGTGCTGATCAATGGTGTTGAAGAACTCAGCATTGGTACTACTTTAGCTGATGTTGATCAACCTGAGGCATTACCGATTCGTGTGGTGGATGAGCCGACACTGACCATGACTTTTCAAGTCAATACGTCACCGTTTGCAGGGCAGGAAGGAAAATTTATTACCAGCCGTCAATTACGCGAACGTCTAGAAAAAGAATTACTGACCAATGTCGCAATGAGATTGGAAGACACGGGTGAGACGGATTCATTTTTGGTTTCTGGACGTGGAGAGCTGCATCTCACTATTTTGTTGGAAAACATGCGGCGTGAAGGCTTTGAACTTGCCGTATCCCGTCCGCATGTGGTTGTACGTGAAATTGACAGCGTTAAGTGTGAGCCGTTTGAAATGCTCACTGTCGATGTCGAGGAAGCGAATCAGGGTGCGGTGATGGAGGCATTGGGTGTGCGCCGTGGTGATTTGCAGGATATGGCTTCAGATAGTCGTGGACGGATAAGACTGGATTACCGCATACCCGCACGTGGCTTGATCGGATTTCAATCTGACTTTATGACGATGACGCGTGGTACGGGCTTGATGAGTCACGTATTTGACGAATACGCACCCATGCGCGCTGAAATTGCACCACGCAGAAATGGCGTATTAATTTCTGGGGAAAAAGGTGAAGCGGTTGCTTATGCCTTGTGGAAATTGCAGGAGCGTGGTCGCATGTTTGTGAGCCCTGGTGATCGATTATACGAAGGGATGGTGATTGGTATTCACAGTCGTGATAATGATCTGGTTGTTAACCCGATTAAGGGCAAGCAGTTGACTAATATTCGTGCATCGGGAACGGATGAAGCCGTGACCTTGACCCCCCCTATTCAATTGTCACTAGAGTCGGCCATTGAATTCATTGCGGATGATGAGCTGGTAGAGATCACACCTAAAGCTATTCGTATCCGTAAGCGTTTACTGGTGGAACACGAACGCAAGCGCGCTTCCCGCACTGCTGCATAACGCAAAAAGATAGCGCAATAATGGTCTTTGAAAGGCTAGACTAATGCGGTGGGCTTCTCCCATTTTACAAATAAATTTCAGTTTTACATAATGAGGCTGCAACCGGATAGGGGTTGCCCGTTCATGGTTTTAGTAATGAACAAGCTGGGTGATCACATTCTCCAGTTCTGATGGACAGCAATAGTATTAGTTTTAAGACGTTTTGCATGGAACAATGGTAACGTTCAATCTATCCCTGTGACATCGGATGATACAGGGCCCCTCGGGCATGCTTCATTATATGTTTGCCCAAGTAATCTTTTAACTCAGAAGACAAGTAACACGGACCATTATCACTGAGTGACTTCATTCCTTCAGCCAATCCTACGAATGAAACCTCATTCCTTCCAAGCCTTATCCGGACACCAGTTTGCTATCCACGTGGGCATCTCTGCTGCGGGCATCGGCCGGGCAATGCCATACCCTTGAGCAAGAACACAGCCCATCGTCAGTAGCTGAGACCCGTGGTCAATAGTTTCCACTCCCTCCGCAATCACCTGACGGTGGAAGGCATTTGCCAAACCGATCACACCCGTCACGATAGCCCGATCATCCAGGTCATCCAGCATATCCCTCACGAAACTCTGGTCGATCTTCAGTAGATCGGCGGGCAAGCGTTTGAGATACGTTAGTGAAGAAAATCCCGTGCCGAAGTCATCCAGTGCAAAGCTCACTCCCATCTCGAGACAGGCATGCATGATGGCTGAAACCTCGCTGATGTCTTCCAGTGCACTGGTTTCTAGTATTTCCAGTTCCAGCCGACATGGCTTTGCCTCGGGATACTTGGCGAGTAACGCTGACAGCTTGGTTACGAAGTCTTGCTGTGCCAACTGGTGGGCAGTCACATTCACGCTAACTGGAAGATCCAGTCCAGCCGTGCGCCATATTGTCATTTGCTTCAATGCAGAGTCGATGACCCATATCCCCAGTTCCACGCTGATCGGGTGGTCATCAATGATGGGCAGGAAGTCTCCAGGCAGCACTAAACCACGTTCTGGATGCTGCCAGCGGATCAAGGCTTCAGCACCGATCACTTCACCGCTCTTCATGTTTACTTTGGGCTGGAAATACAACACGAACTCGCAGTGATCGATGGCACTTCGAATAGCATCAAGACTTTCTCGCTGGGTTTTGATGGCCGTGTCTTGATTGACGTCAAACAGATGGTAACGGTTCTTACCCGTCAGCTTGGCCACATACATGGCTTGATCGGCGTGACGTATGAGCCGGTCGGCATCTGTCCTGTCCTGCGGGTAGAGTGTGACGCCAATACTTGCGGAAACTTGTAGGGTTACATCCCGCACGATGATCGGGTCAGCTGTCGCCTGCAGTAGACGTGCTAATATTGGTTCATAGTCCGTATTCCTTTCTATATCAACCAGTATCGCTACAAACTCATCACCGCCGATGCGAGCAAGCGTATCGCCATCACGCAGGGCTTCTTTCATGCGCTGTGAGAGAATGACCAGCAGTTTATCCCCGACTTCGTGACCATGTATGTCATTGATGGTTTTAAAGCCATCCAGATCAAGATAGGCAACAGCCAGCAATTGTTTGCGTCGCTCACTCTGTATCATGGCATGATGCAGGCGGTCAGCCAACAGGACGCGGTTGGGCAGGTTGGTGAGCGTATCGTAATGGGCGATGTGCTCGAGTTGTTGCTGGTGTTCCTTCATCACGGTGATGTCTGTGAATAAAATGACGTAGTTCTGCACCCGATCACTTGCATCGCATACAGCACTGATTGCGAACAGTCCGACGAAAATATTACCATTCTTGCGTAGACTCCAGAGTTCTCCGTACCAGTGTTTCTTTTGTAGTAATGACTTCCGAATGGTGAAGGATAAGACTGGGATCTGATAGCCTGATTGGAAGATCAATCGGTTATTACCGATGGCTTCTTCTCGACTGTAGCCGGTTATGCTGGTAAAGGTATCGTTGATTTGGATAATGGTGCCCATGGTATCGGTGATTATGATGCCTTCACGGGCGTGGGTGAAGACGCTCGCTGCGAGTTTTAGTTGTTCTTCGGATTGTTTGCGTTCGGTTACATCCATCAGTACCATGCGACACTCCTGTCCATCGGCAGAGTGTGTGGCTTCAATCTGCAAGGTGCATGGCGGTTGATCTTTTTCCGCTTTTATCGCAGACTTAAGCTTATGGGCTAGGATCACCTCACAGGTTTGCTTGGCCTCGCTGGCAAACACCTGCTGCAGGAAATCATTGAAGACGGGGCGATCGAACTGGGTCACGAAAATATCGAAGCGTGCACCCATTAGTTTGGCGCGCTGTTTACCCAGCAGGTGCGCGCCGGAAAGATTGATCTGCTGTATGGTTCCTTCAGATGTCATGCTGACTAAGCCCATCGGAGAAAAGTCGTATAAGTCGGTATAACGCGCTGCCACCGTTTCCACAACAAATTGCGCGTTGCGCAGCTCCTCGTTCTGCAGCTCCAACTCGATCTGGCAGACCTGTAATTCGTGGAGCAGCTTCTCTGTTTCGAGTCCCGATAGGGACGCCTGATCCTGCTGTGTCCGCCTATGCAACTGTTCTTCGGCCCGGCGACGCAGCTCGGCGGCGTCAGCGTATAGCTGCGGGAGCATCTCAAATGGCACTGTTTGCTTCATGCTATTTCCTCTTCTTTATCTTCAAATCCTTTTCGTGACTCTGTTTCAGTTCCACTGTTTGGATGACGAGGCGTTGTTCCAGTACGGCCTGTGCTTTGTTCAGCACGATTTCCAGCGCTTCTTTGAAGACGATGGCCAGCGAATAGGCTTCCTCTCCAGTCGAACAGGCTGGTGTCCAGACCCGTAGCATGGCACCCTTTGGATTGGCGGCGATCAAGGTCGGGATGACTTCGGCTTTAAGTTGCGCCCATACCGCAGGGGCGCGGAAAAAGTTGGTAACGCCGATTATGAGTTCCTTGAACAGTAGACCCGCTTCCTGGGAATTCTCGCTCAGATAACGCACATAATAAGCAATCTTGGTCAACTGGTGCAGGCCCATGCGCCGTTCAATGCGGCGGTAGATGGTGCTCTTCTTGTAGAACGAGAAATCGTGACCAGTTTGCGTGCGCAGAATCAGAATGACTTTCTCCAGGCCGCTTTGATCCTTGTCAGTCAGCTTCTCATCGGGCCATTCGCGTTTCAGCAGCGGGATGTGCTGCAAATATGCGACGATGCTGCTCGCCAACTCTTCGGCTGGGGCAACCACATCAGCCAGGCCGGCGTCGATGGCACTACGTGGCATGCTGTCGAATTTAGCCGTGTTGGGACTTTGCACGAATACCGCGCCGGCTTTTTCTTTGATGGCGCGCAGGCCCAGGGTGCCGTCTGAGCCCATGCCGGAGAGGATGACACCAATGCTGTGTTCATGCTTGTCTTCGGCCAAAGCGCGGAAGAAGAAGTCAATCGGCAGGCGCAGGCCGCGCGGTGCAGCGGGCTCGAGCAGGTGCAGCACACCATGCAGAATCGACAGGTCTCGGTTGGGTGGAATCACATAGACATGGCCCGGTTTGACTTTCATGCAGTCGGTGACCTGTGCCACCGGCATGACTGTAACGCGTTGCAGCAATTCCACCATGGCGCCTTTTTGGGTCGGGTCGAGGTGCTGGATGATGACGAAGACCATGTTGCAGGCTTGCGGTACATGACTCAAGAAAAGGTCCAGTGCCTCCAGACCACCGGCGGAGGCGCCGATGCCGACGATGTAAGGCATGCCTGCGTCCACCGGACTACTGGAACGTGCTGGGGTTGACTTTCTCATGTTGCTGCTGTCCTTATAGGACCTATGGTTAACAGATGAGAGACCTAAATTAAATGAGATCCTTCAATATGATAGAGAATCATTATAGGGTCTGTCTCGAAATAGGGCGATATCAAGGTGCGCAGCACATCAATT
Source organism: uncultured Nitrosomonas sp. (assembly GCA_963975255.1). Classification (GTDB taxonomy): domain Bacteria; phylum Pseudomonadota; class Gammaproteobacteria; order Burkholderiales; family Nitrosomonadaceae; genus Nitrosomonas. The sequence continues at coordinate 9,366 of CAXBGL010000112.1, forward strand.
TGA
>CAXBGL010000113.1:0-9227 GCA_963975255.1 uncultured Nitrosomonas sp.
CATTACTCTATCCTCTCAAGAAATAGAGTCTCCTGTAAACCCGGGGGAATTCAGTTTTAGGTTTGATATTTCTTATCCATACTCAATGGCCGTATAATTGTGCTTATTTCCAATCACACATCTTATTCATGATCCCAACTTGGCGGACTTTTTTGCAGGACTGTAGTGCGGTTATTGATAATGACTGTGTCATCCACTTTGGTGATATCACAACTGAATTAAGCCATACACAAACTGATACCGTAATGGTCGATCTTTCTCACTTTGGATTAATTTCTTTTTCTGGTGAAGAGGCACAATCTTTCTTACAGCGTCAATTGAGTTGCGACGTTCGAAAAGTCAATTTGCACACAGCTCAATATGGCAGTTATTGCACACCTAAAGGTCGAATACTGACTAGTTTTTTACTCTGGCAAAACGAAGATTTTCTCATGCAATTACCAGCAAGCTTATGTGCGTATATTCAGAAACGGTTATCCATGTTTGTTTTACGCACTAAAGTTCAATTAACTGATTATAGTGACACATGGGTACGCATCGGATTAGCTGGGAAGCATGCCAGTATGTTAGTAGAAGAAATATCCGACGCAAAATTAAACCCTGCCCAACATTTAAGCTTGCTGCACAGTGAGCCAACCAGCATTATTTGTTACACAAAAAACCGTTTTGAATTGATTACATCCATTGAAAATGCCCCTGTACTGTGGACGCAGCTCAATCAATACGCCAAGCCTGCGGGTGCTGCCTGCTGGGATTGGTTGGAAATCCATGCGGGTATCCCTATCATTTTACCCATCACGCAAGAACAATTCGTACCGCAAATGGTGAATCTGGATACCATTGGAGGAGTCAGCTTTGAGAAAGGCTGTTATCCAGGTCAAGAAATCGTCGCGCGTACCCAACACCTGGGAAAAATCAAACGTCGTATGTATCTGGCCAATATTCCATCGAAAATGCCTGTCTCGTCTGGCGATGAATTATTCAGCTCAAAAGCAGCCGACCAATCATGCGGCAAAATAGTCAATGCAGCACCCTCACCCGACGGTGGTTTTGATGTGCTAGCTGTCATTCAGGTCAGTAGTGTTGAAGCAGGTGAAATTCATTGGCAGGCTTTAGATGGGCCTATATTAGAAATCATGGAATTACCTTATTCGCTGAACTCATAAACAATATTGTTCACACACTGAATAGTCAGTCAGTACTATGATTGTTATTCCATTGTTGTATTACGGTGACCTTCTGGATTAGAAAACCGCAAGTTTTCTGGTGCATTAGTTCCCCCCGTCATCACAAACGTCATGGCTTCTTCCGTACTCCAATCAGTAATAACCACGTCTTCGATAGGCACGATCTCGATGTAACCCGATGTAGGATTGGGTGAAGTCGGCACATAGACTGCGACTAAGTCTTTACCCGTATCGCTATCAACCATAACTTTTGTAATAAAACCAATCGCTTTCATCTCGGATGAAGGAAAGCTGATTAACACCACCCGTTGCCCCGTTACAGGTGGTTGGCTCAAAGTATTTAAGAATCGTTTGGTCGCACCATAGATAGTCTGTATCAGCGGAAGTCGGGCAAGTACATTCTCAAAAAAACCAATGACCTTCTTGCCAATAACAAAAGAAGCCAACAATCCAATGCCATACAGACTGGCAATCGTCAGCAAAGCTGCTACCGTTTGCTGAAAAATGGAGTCCAGCAGCCAGCTGGCTAAAGTGTCTGAAAAAGGACGCACTGCACGTGCAGTTGCATTCAATAATGGGGTTCCAATTTGAGCCAGCAATTTTAATAAAAAATCAAATACCAACCAAGTTACCCACAGTGGAGCCACAGTGAGAAACCCAATTAATATATAACGCCCAAAATGGGTAGGGCGCACAGCAGGTTGTTTGTCTCTGTTTTTTGTAGTCATAATCACTGCTGTCACGTTAACGGGTAAAGAAGGCGGCGCAATTCTGCCATAATTAACACGATGAGCATCTGCAACCTATTGAACCAAAGAGAAGAATCTGCACTGAGCTTATTGTAATACGAACTGCTTACAAATACTAAAACTTGTACCTAAACCTAATAACTTTGTTGTGACAGTTAACAGCACAGCAATCATTTCTTACGCGCCTTTACCGTGTAAAATAATGGAAACGAATGTCCACGGGCATGCCGCTAATTAAGCGTGTTCGGACCGTATCAATCAACTCAATTTGCGCCAGTATTGCTGAGCGAGGGGCTTCCAGGGGACCAATATCATCTGCAGTTGATTTTTGTGTCACACCAGGAACAGATGTAATCCTTGCTTCGGCAGTTTCTCCATTTGGAAACGTCACCGTCACAATTTGATTGACTACTGCATAGTCAAGATACTTGGGTGGAATAAACGCGTTAATATACGCTTGCTCAGGAAATATAATTTCAAGTAGCCGCTGGCCTTGATCCAGATACTCTCCAGGCTGAGCAAATAATTCCGTGATTAATCCATTTGCGGGTGCTGTGAGTAGTAATTGCCGTCTCAGGTCTTGAGTCTTATCAAGCTCTAGCGTTAGTTGGTTAATCCGCGTCGCAATCTGACGTATTTCTGGCATCAGACCCCGCCCCTGTAATTGTGTGCCCTCGAGTGACACTAAATTTCCAAGCGCACTGGCGTATTGACTGCGGGCAGTTGCTGATTCAGCCTGAGTTGCTGCACCCTGATTGAATAACAGTTCATACTGACGCAGACGATTTAGGTAAAAGTCTCTCTGTTCTCGCGCAAAATTCATGAGTTGCACTGCGCTGGATGCGGTTTTATCTGCTTGAACTAACAGTTTATCTTTTTCCTTATCCAGAAAATTAATTTCACTGCGCAGTCGGTTATAACTATTTTCCAAGGGTGCGTTTGCTAGCATAGCCAGCTTTGTGCCTTGCGTCACCGTTTGCAACGGTTTGACAAATACCTGCTGAACATATCCCTCGCTAGTAGATCGCACAGTAACCAATGGCACTTGAACGCGCCCACTTGCCTTAATGACAATCATATCTTGCAAAATCAGACCAGAAAGGTAAAGCAATGGCAAACTGGCAACTATTAAAATGAGATACCAGCGCCAAGGCCTACCAGGGCGCTTTGCCTCACCATATTGAATGCGTACACCCCGATCGTCATCAGGTGTTTTTTTTCCTGGTTGATTAAAGCGGATTTTCATGATTGTAAGCTTCCCAGTCTTGCCATGATTGAATAATGAGCCCACCAAAATTAGGTGCTTGTAATTGATTACGAAGTTGCTGCATTGCATTGCTGAAAACCGGTCGTGGCTTGTGAGCATAGCTGCTTCCTGATCCCAGGTCAGACTCCAAACTTTGCGCGAGACTAAATAACAAGTCAGGATGTTTATTCATGACAGACTTAAGCGCTGCAACAATCTTTGGTCTATTCAACGAATAATACATGACCGCGATTTCGTTGACCGCTAACTGTTTAAGTTGACAAGGAACACATAAACCAAACGATGATTCATTCACCAGGTAACGGGGATGAATACTGATTCCCACTGGCCAGGAAGTGATTGTTTTGACACGACGAATAGTTTCGATGAATGCTTCTAGCCTGGTTTTACCGGCTAACTCTGCTTCAAGCTGATCTGGCTCAATATCAAGATGTAGCCCATCAAAATCAACATTACTGAGTTTTTTAATAATTTCAAGTAAATCCATACGTTCTTTTGGCAGAATCCAGTTTGGATCACCCAAAAGCAATTCAATCCGCATTCCATGGTTATGCGCATCACTCAAGAATTTATTTATAGGCTGTGGATTAGAAGCAATTGCAGTAATTTCCTTCTTATTTAGAGAAAGTAATACACGGTTTATCTGCAATGTTTGGCTTTGTTTCCAGAATTCTGGTTGAGCCAGCAAGCTATCATAGCGCCAAACATAAACCGTAAAACCTTCAGAAGTCGGGTTAAATCGGGTTGAAGTATATGTATCACTTGGCGTGGACAAAATGCGTGGCTTTGTTTCAGTAATAGATTGCTTACTCAAATACTGCCTCGCTTGTTGTAATGGCTCGGCCAGAGAAAGCAGGCCGATTTCAGGATGAGCGCGTTCTCCAGTATTACTCAATACGGAAACAAACTGACGCAAGCGAATGTGCAGTTTCCATTGCTCTGTTTCCGCATCCACGTATTCAATAGCCGCGCGGTAATAGGTATTGATCGCTTGAAAATATTTCTCCAACACGTCTCCATCTAGCGCATGCAAACGTAAATACCTTTCTCGTATTGACTCGCGCGCAGCATCAAGTCGTGTACGTTGGAATTTGATTTGTTGCGCGAGTTGCTGGTACCGACTGAGTGTGGAACCAAACTCAAGATTTATTTCCTGTTTACGGCGCGTATGCTCTATTTGCAAACTGCCCAATTGACTACTTAAACGAGATTTTTCATTTTTTCGGTAACTGATGATCTCTAATGGCATCCTAAAATTGAAACCAACCGCGCCGCCATAACCAAATTGAGTCGAGTTGGAGGATGGGTGAGGAATTGCAGGCCCACCAAATACCGTAGCAGAAATATCTGAGTCGATTCCCTGCCAATTTTCTGTTCCCTTAACCATTTGCAAATTATCAATTTGGGCTTGTAGAATATCTAAATCAGGTTGAACAACATCGAAAACAGGATTGCTTCCAATCTGTTCTAGGGATGGCTTAATTGCCTCAAATGGCGTGATGGTTGTGTTCGTTAACTGTGCCAACCGCATCAATGCTTGGTCCTTGTTATTATTGAATTCCAAACGCGCACGTTCGGCTTGCTCAAAAGCCGAGAGAAATTCAAAATAGTCCGACATCAATAACAAACCCGCTTCACGCCTTCTATGCAAAAGACGCTCAACACCCCCAGAACGTAGACGAATATAGCTATTATTCAGTGCCAATAACTTCTGCGCACTCCAATAAGCGGCATAATTTTCTTCTAAAAAAAGTGTGGCTAATCGTTTGCTCCAATTCAAGCGAATTTCTTCAACTTTTACTTGGGTCGCCGCATCACTAATCGCACGTTGTTGTTTTTCTGCACTCCCTAACAACGGGTAGCGCAAACCCAGACGTGCTGCTGGATCAAAGAAACGTCCGAATGGCTCTTTGGCAAAAGGACTTTTCTGATAGCCTGCTGAAATACCACCGAATAACTCCAAACCTTTGAGTGCCTCTTTAGCCAGCAAGTCAGAATGTTGAGACTCTAAGTCTGCTTTTGCTTTAAGCACAGCTGCTGCTTGATCCAAATGCGCATAAAACTCTGCTAATGTTTTGACCTCAGCACCAGCTCTTGTCGCTAACAACATCAGGAATACTAGTGAAACAAACAAATGTATCCTCACTATTTTCCCTTTTTAAGCACCCACCAAGGTGCCATCGCAGAATCTAAATGCCCCTTGTTGAAGATCTGATTTGAGATTGCCACAGCGCTCCAGATACGCACTACAAACTGAAATAATGGAAAAATTGGCAATATTAAGAAGGCTCTGCAATCTTCCCATTTTCTATCTGAAACCACAGCCAGATATAAAGTAAATTGTATGAATGTCAGAAGCAAATAGAAGAAATAAATCAGTAGCATGACCGCCAGAAAAAATGGCAAAGGCAGGATCACTGACATATAGATCATATAAATCACTATGGCAAAAGGCATCACTGCTTGAAATAAAATGCCATACCAAAGTAGAAATATAAAGTTCCGCCAGCCCATAATAGATGCGGAAATTCCCTTACTATGTTTATTTGCATAGATATATAAGAGGTCACCATCCCATCTCAATCGCTGCATGAAGAATTCACTGAAACTTTCAGGCACATCCGTATGGGATACAGCTCCCGGTTCGAAGTCAATTTGAAGCTGTGAATAACGCCCTTTGTATTGCTTGATGCGAAGTGTCAAATCTAGATCTTCTGCAGTGCCCGTGTTCCATCCACCCACCTGCTGAAGAAAAGATTTTCTAAAGATACCAAAAGCACCCGGCACATTGTTAATAACATTAAATTTTGCCAGACCCAACTTCCCCACTTGCATGGTTAACATATATTCCAAACTTTGTAGTCTAGTTATCCATGATTTCTGAGCATTGCGCACGCGCATGGGTCCTGTAACCGCAACAACATCCACATTTTGGAAATGCAGTGCAGCCTGGTATACCATCTGATTATCAAATGACGTATCACCATCTAACGCGAGATAGACTTCGCCACTCGCACGACTAAGCCCTGCATTCATAGAAGAAACACGGCCGCCACGCTGCGTTTTTGGAATAATAACTAATGAACGCCTAGGATAAGATAAAAACAAGGGTTCAAGCGCTTTCAGCGCTTGGTAAGTCGCTTGGTTCTTGTGTACACCATCTACCACAGCCATGATTTCAATGTGCCCTGGATATATTTGCTCCAATAACGAAATGACCGTGTTCTGTACAGCCTTGCCTTCAGAATAGCAAATTATGGCACAGGTAATACGCGGAAAATGAGGCAATATCAAAGGGGTCTCAAAGGTTTCCTTGATGATATGACGGAAAACACCCATCCAGCTAACAAAATAAAGTGGTAGTTCAAGAAACAATACAAATGGAACCAGCACAAGTATGTACGATACTGAACTTTTTCCTTGCGAAAACGTAATAAGAAAAACTTGCCAGGTTTGTTCCAAAATTTGCATGATTGATGACTTACAAATTACATTAACTCACCGCTAAGACGCGCAAGCAGAAGCGTTGCATCTTCCTGGCCAGACTGTTCATGGGGTAAGGCAACACCAATAAAGCGAGAATCTAATTTTTGATCACTTTCCTTCATTATTGATTCCAGGCTGTTTTGAATACGCGCTTGAAAACCGCGCAAACCTTGCTCATCTGTATGCGGCAATAGCAACCACAGCATGTTTTCATCAGTACGAGTGGAAAGATCTGGCGTACGCAACATACCTCTCAGTCGCTGGGTGAAAGATTCCAGCATTTGTAACAATTTCGTATGCCCAATCATTTCTGCCAATTCCGGTAGGTTCGCAAAATAAATGCCGAACAAACTAAAATATATATCTGGGTAGCGTTGAGACAAAATCAACGACCAATTGAGATCGTGAACAAATAACTCTCTGGAGATAAAATTGAGTTGATCAAAACTCGCGCCTATATCAAAGAACTCGCCACGGATAGCAATAGTTCGCCCTCTATTACTTAATCGCCAACTGTGAATATCATTTGATACCAGATCATTAGGTATCATCTCTTTTTCACACATTGCGCAACGTGCCAGCACATCACCCTCTACAAATGAATGATTACATGCCCGGCAACCATGATTCTCGATTGGACGATCATAGTCACTTCCAATATGGCGCAACTGCGTATTACATTTAGGACAAACTAGTGTACCACTGTGAATGAATTTTTCTTGTACATCAACGCAACCGCAGGTAAAGCAATGCAAAGATGCCTGCATCTCAATATCAATCGACTGACAATTAGGACACACATCCACAAAACTCAAATGGGAAGCACGGCAGTAAGCACACTCTCTCTGCCGGTCAAGCAATGTCAAAGCCTCTAATACTCGGGAATTAGCAAGAGTTTGCAACCACTCAAAAGCATCTGATTTGTCGTGACTGAGCGCCTCTAGCAAGGGATAACGGTAGAAACGAGGATGTTGCCATTCGTGATAGGGCTGAAGTACAAAGTTAGGGCGTAACCATAGAAACTTAATTAAACGCTCTTGATGTGTAACATTATTTTCACTGTTTTTAAACGATTTCTCCAGATCTGCTGTTTGGCTGATTGCTTCCTGAAGTAATAAAGGTTGCGGTAATGATCCATCTACATAGGAATTGTCCAGTGAGGAGACTGATCCTGAGATAAAACATAAAACAGCATAAGCTTCTTTGTCTCTTCTTATATGGCTAAGAATTGAAGTTGTATACTGCGCATCACTCCCTTCAATAACAAAAGCAGAAGGAAGCATTCGCTGCGTTTCCCATTCTGTAAAATTATAGAAATGATAAATCTTAAACAGATCACCATACTGAGCTAACAAATCAGGGTTCTCTTGTGAGAAAAGAATTAGCAAATTGGTAGGCTCCAACGATATAGCGTCAAAAAACTATCTGTCATTCATCACCTCAATATAGTGTTTACGACATGTATCGCTTATTAATATTAACCCGAACATTACGCTTGTTTAAATATTCTGCACTAAGAATCAACATAATCTAACTTAACCTTATATAAAGCTTTTAAACTACAAGCCATAGAAAAGTTTATGGAACACTAAATTATTAGACGGAAATATTTATGCCAATATATTTTTAATTTAATAATCAATGTGCTGGTAGAATGTTTGGTTAGATGCGTAGCGAAAAACGCAATCAACCGGCATTTCCTTATGTTTTAGCAGCTAAATAATCTGCAATAGAAACAAATTGTTCAACAGTTAAATTCTCTGCCCGCAACCCCGAATCAATTCCAACCACCATAAAATCCTCTGCATTCAAATAGTGTTGTAATGTATTACGTAGTGTCTTACGTCGTTGTGAAAACGCGGCAGACACGATCTTGGCAAATAATGCTTCATTTTTAGCTGTCAGAATAGGTTGTTTGAGCGGAAACATGCGTACAATCGCTGACTCTACTTTAGGTACCGGTTGAAAAGACTCCGGTGGAACAATAAAGACTTGCTCCATTTCAAAACGATATTGCAACATGACTGAAAGCCGCCCATAGTCTGACGTAGAAGGTATAGCCACCATACGTGCGACTACTTCTTTTTGCAACATAAAATGCATGTCAGTAATGTGCTCTGAGAAACGACTTAAATGAAATAAGATTGGGGTGGAAATATTATAGGGCAAATTACCAATCACACGTAGATTGTTTCCCAGAGTAGAAAAATCGAATTTCAGTGCATCAGCTGAATAGATTGTTAACATGTCACCAGAAAACATCCGCTCTAATTTTGTGACGATATCACGGTCAAGCTCTACAACATACAGATGATCGAGTAATTTCAGTAATGGTTGAGTCAAGGCGCCAAGTCCTGGGCCAATTTCGACTATACAATCACTTTTTTGCGGATGAATCGTATCAATAATATTCGATATAACATATGGATCAACCAAAAAGTTTTGACCGAAACGCTTGCGAGGAGTGTGACGCATAGCTTGATTAAGGCTATGTCGCAATTAACTGTTGAAATTGTCTTGTTTTTCCAAGAGACACTA
>CAXBGL010000114.1:0-9181 GCA_963975255.1 uncultured Nitrosomonas sp.
TTGTTACAGACGAATGCTTGTAGCCCTATTGCTACGAATGGTCTAAAAGGTGATATTTGGGACAACTTTACGTCATCTTCCTATAAACAGTTATCTACGGTGGGTGAGTTAACTGTGCATCATCCGGTTTCTGGAGATGAAAAGCCTTTTCAGCCACTTGGCAATGGTCGAGGTTATACTCGTCCAACTTCGCTTATCAGTTTATGGTCATCGGCACCTTTTTTGTTAAATAATTCAGTGGGACATCTTGAGTATTATGATTTACCCAAGGATACACATAATCAATCCGATTATGAAACTGTAGCAACTGATACAAACAATGGAGAACAGGCGGATACCCTGAATTCTGCTACTGGGCAGAAGGATTACCAGGATAAAGGTTATGCTGGGAACAATAATGAATACTACAAATATCCTGAAATATATCGTAAAGCTTATGGTGGACTTGACCCTTATAGTCCAAGTGTAGCGAGCAGGATGGCGGTATTTAATGATTCCATAAACAAAATGTTAAACCCTGATCAGCGAAGAACAGATACCCAAACCCATAATCCCGTACCAGGTTACATTTATCGTACAACTGCGGCAAGCTGTATTAAAGTGCCGGTGGGTTATAGTCCTATTCCAGGTGCTCAGAAGCTGGGTTGGTTATTAAACTGGATTGCACCGTGGGCTTTTGAGGAAAATGGAGATATGAAAATTGGCCCATTTCCTGAAGGAATGCCAGTTAATCTATTGATGAATACCAAAATTATCCCAGATCATGATGAAGATTTTGGGATGGACCATCTATTAAAGATTGCTAGTTTGGGTATTGATTTTATAGGTGTTGCCAAAGAATTAGGAGGGACTTGCACACCAGAAGAATTGGTGACTCCTGGTGTCAAAGCGCATGCTAAATCGGTATTTTATAATAGCGATTTGGTTGATTCGCTGCTTGGCTTAAGTAAATGTCCTGATTATGTGGTTAATCGTGGGCACTATTTTGGAGCCGATCTTTCGAAGGAAGAAAAGGAATCCCTGATAGCCTATCTGAAGACTTTCTAGCGCCTATTGATCATGGCCCAAGAGGAGTTTGATTATATAGTTGTCGGTTCAGGTGCTGGTGGAGGTGTGGTTGCGGCTCGTTTAGCTCAAGCAGGTTTTTGTGTTTTAGTGCTTGAAGCAGGTGGTGATCCTGTGAGTAATAAAAGTGATCGCAGTAGTTATCATCGGGATATAGAAGCTGATTACAGTGTGCCCATCTTCCATGCATTTGCGGCTGAACATCCCGATCTATCCTGGGATTTTTGGGTAAGGCATTATGCGAATGACGCGCAGCAACAACGGGATAAAAAATACAATGTGAAGCATGACGGCATTTTGTATCCACGCGCAGGTACTTTGGGAGGCTGTACCACTCATAACGCGATGATCACCGTTTATCCGCATAATTCTGATTGGAATTATATCGCTGAAACGATGAATGATGATTCTTGGCGGGCTTCTGAAATGAGAAATTATTTCAAGCGAATAGAGGATTGTCATCATCGGTTGTTTTATCGGTTCTTAAATTTTCTGGGTATTGATGTTACAGGTCATGGTTGGCGAGGCTGGTTGCGTACCGAAAAAAAAATTGCCTATCCATATGGGATTTGGAAGGAATGGCGTTTAAAGTATGTATTAATAAAAACTATACAAACTTTATTTCATAAATTTGGCAATGTCTGGTTGCAAATACGGCTTTTGCTGAAAAGCCTGGGCGACCCGAATGACGAACGATTGAGTGATTTACGGGTGAACGGCATTCATTACACACCAATGACCACGTTCAAATATGCACGCTACGGTACCCGAGAATTTCTTCGTGCGGTACAACAAGAATACCCAGAGAACTTGCACATACGGCTCCACGCATTAGCATCGAAAATATTGTTCGATGAAAAAACTCCCGAACGTGCGGTCGGCATTGAATACTTGCAAGGTGAACGACTGTATGAAGCGCACCAAAGTTGCAGCAAAAATGAAGGGTTAATTCAACGGGTATATGCCCGCAAAGAAGTCATCATAGCCGGCGGCGCTTTTAATACACCCCAATTACTAATGTTATCAGGTATCGGCCCGGAAGAGCACTTGAAAGAAATGGAAGTGACTCAAAAATTTAATCTCCCTGGGGTCGGAAAAAATCTACAGGACCGTTATGAGATCAGTACGGTAAGCAAAATGAAAAGTCCCTGGAGTATTTTGAAGGGCGCGACATTCAGTACTGATGATGATCATTATAAGAAATGGAAAAAATCCCGCACAGGGTTATATGCCACGAATGGTGTCATGATTTCCGCCATCATGCACTCTAATGTCAATAAACCAAATCCTGATTTATTCTTGTTGGGGTTTCTGGGTGATTTTCGTGGGTATTATAAAAACTACTCTGCAGCATTAAAAGAATCTGATTTTTTGTCTTGGACCATCTTAAAAGCACATACCGCCAATACGGGTGGTGTAGTTAAACTTGTTGACAACGATCCTAAAAAACGGCCCTATATTAATTTTCATTATTTTAATGAAGGGACGGATATGAGTGGCGACGATTTACGTAGTGTGGTTGAGGGAATGAAGATTTCTCGCAAACTGTCGGAATCAATATCTGGACTGATTGATCACGAAATTCTACCAGGGAAGAATAAAACGTCCGATCAGGATATGGAAAGTTTTGTGAAGGATGAGGCCTGGGGACATCACGCGTGTGGGAGTTGCGCGATGAAACCACAAGATCAGAATGGTGTGGTTGACAGCAAATTTCGCGTGTATGGGACTAACAATCTAAGAATAGTTGATGCGTCTATATTTCCAAAAATTCCCGGATTTTTTATTGTAACGTCCATTTATATCGCTGCTGAAAAAGCAGTGGATGACATTATCGCCGCTGCCAAATGAAATTCGTAGTTTGCTCAGTATCACTGCGTAAACCCCGCTGGTAATAGTTACTCCAACTTTCCTTCTTGATCCACCATTCGATCTACAATTCTACAAAAATGTTTGACCTCATTAAATTCAGCATGCATCATTACAAAATTGCACTGTATATTCAGATAGCAACAAATAGAAATTGAATCCAGTAGCGGAAACATCCATTCTACCAAGGAGCTTTTATGTCAAACATAGCTGGCAAAGCCTATGCCATGAATGTGATTACACCGATACGCTGGCATAAGGTGTGGATCAATCGACTTGCCTTTAAAATTGCTCTGGGTAAACCCGCTACCCTAAAGGGTCTCATCACTCTATCTTTGATCCATTATGCACGCTGGGTCATTATCCCACGTCTTGATCCCAGTCGGCCCAAGGAAGAACTAACCGATGCCTATATGTTGTTTTTCAACAATTTTGATGGCAGATGGGATCAATATGTGGATTCTTTTACCTTTGCAATTCCAGCTGGCTTGGACTTGTTTTGGAATTGGAAATATTTCCAATCTAAAATATACTGGAATTTAATATGACAAAAGCAGATTTAATCAAATGGGCATTCAATCATCTTGACCTGGTTTTTTCTGTTCTACGTTGGATTAAGCCTACGCTTGTTCTTAATGGGAAAGCATTTGTAACACGATATGATGATGTCATTGAAGTGTTAGACCGTGACTGGGTTTTCCGTGTACCTTATGCAGAAAAGATGGATAAGGTTACCCACGGCAGTAATTTCTTTTTGGGAATGGACAATACTGAGCAATATACGCTAGACGTTTCCAATATGCACCTTACTGCACGGCGTGAAGATATCAATCATCTAATTACCCCGTTTGTAGATAGAACTTGTACGGAAATTCTTTCTGTCAGCAACGGGAAAATGGATGTTATTCAAGAACTAACGCGTGTGGTGCCTACCCGTCTAATTGGCAAGTACTTTGGTACACCTGGTTGGAATGAAACTGAATTTACTGATGCTGCAACAGCCATTTTTCAATACTTGTTTTATCCTTATGACCCAAAAGTAGAGGAGGTCGCATTACTTGCCGCTGAAAAAACGCGTGACTATTTGGACCAAACTATCGCAGAGAGAAAATCGAATCGTATTCGATGCGATGACGATGTGCTCGGTCGATGTTTAAAATTACAAAATGCGGGTTTATCCGGCATGGATGATTTGAATATCCGTAATAATTTAATTGGATTATTAATTGGTGCCATTCCAACCACATCAAAATCTGCCGCAATCACATTGAATCATCTATTTAATAATCCTCAATTGCTCGTTAAGGCACAACAAGCGGCACGTGTGGATGATAATCAGCTTATGATTCAATATGTGCAGGAAAGTCTACGATTAAATCCATTTGCAGCGGGAATTCAGCGCATTTGTGCCGAAGACTACGTAGTTGCCAAAGGTACTCTACGATCTACTAAAATTCCTAAAGGTACTGTGGTATTAGCTGCCACACAATCTGCTATGATGGATCGATTGAAAATTACCCAACCTTCTCAATTTCGTTTAGATCGTCCTGCTTATAGTTACATGCATTTTGGCTATGGCCTACATACTTGTTTCGGTCAATACATTAACCTCGCGCAGATTCCTGCAATTGTTAAAGCGGTATTGAAACAAAAAGCCTTACGTCGTACTTCTGAAATGAAAAGCATTGGACCCTTTCCAGTCAATCTGGAAATTGAATTTGATGTATAGATTAGTGTCGTTGTAAATATTGTACTGATCTAATCAAGAATAAGGAAAATTAATTTCTTCAAACCTGGTTATTAAGGTTATTAAATGGATAATCAAAAAAAATTAGCAAAAGTAATCTCTTTTCCACCGAGCGCAGATTGTGAACTGGGCCGCTGGGTTTTGCGTTATCACCAGGTTAATTTCGTTGAAGACAGGCATGCACCACCCTTCTTTTTGCTGGCGGTTCGTTTCAATGGAGGATCCAGTTTTCCTTTATTTATACAACAAAAGAAAGTGCTTGATGGGGTACGGCCCATTATTGATCATTTTGATGCGATAGCAGCATTTGAAAAGAAACTGATCCCAGATGAGTATGCCAATGAAATGGAGTCAATCTGGCAAAGTTTTAATAAGGAGCTCGGTTCCGCGGTGATCACATGGGCTTATTCTAACTTATTGCCTTATAAAGATATTATGATTCGACCATTAAGTCTGGCTTGTCCCTGGTACGAACAAATTTTCGTAAAGTATCTTTATAACATACCCAAGACTCTATTATGGAATTCTCTGAAGCTGAATAAACCTGCAGCAGACGAAGCGTTTGTGGTTATTCAAAAAGTATTTTCTGATGTTGATAATATGTTGACAGATGGCAGAAAATATTTGTTTGGAGAGCGTATAACACTGGCAGATATAGCTTTTGCTGTTAGCGGGGCACCTTTGGTATTACCTGAAGGTTATGGTGGTTTTCAATATGAGCAAGGCCCTGTTCCAACGCTAGAACAGTTTCCTGAAGAGCTGCAAATAATCATTAATAATATGCGGGAGACACCTGCAGGTAAGTTTATTCTGCGACTATATGCTGAAGAGAGGTATAGTAATAATATTAAAGATAATAGCGACACCGGTGATAGTGGTGATGTAAATCTTGTGTAACCATGGTAAATTGATCAAATCAATAAGGACATCTTACCCATTGAAGCTTTAGCAACTAGCTTCAATATCAACAATGCTTATTTTTTTGCAAAAGCATCGGAATTGGCTTATGAAACTGTAGATATGATTGAAGGCATCTCTAAAAATTCAGTGTTCTAAACCAGATGAGGCGGGAACAATAAATGTTGGTACAGCATATAACTAATATGCAAGGAAATATTTTTGTCAGTGACAAAGTATTGTGACGAAATATGGATTTTTAGAGATGCCCTTATATAGATCTATCTGTTAGCCGCAATAAAGATTGCCAAATCTAACCAAGCCACTTTATTTTTTATTTCTCTAAGGTATTGATATGAATAAATCTTTTGACGTTGCAATAATTGGGGCTGGCCCTGGTGGTTATGTTGCCGCAATTCGTTGCGCACAGTTAGGACTGAATACAGTTTGTATTGATGATTGGAAAAATGCAAAGGGCAAAGCAAGTTTGGGTGGCACTTGCCTCAATGTAGGGTGTATTCCATCTAAAGCTTTACTTGAATCATCAGAAAATTTCTATCGTGCTGTGCATAAACTCTCAACACACGGAATCAAAATTGAAGGTACATCTGTGGATGTTCCCGTGATGATTTCACGTAAGGATAAAATTGTTACCACTTTTACCAGTGGTATCGCTTCATTGTTTAAGAAGAATAAAGTAACTTCTATGCATGGCAAAGGAATGCCACTTAAACGTGATAAGGATGAAGAGATCTGGCGCATTAAAGTCAAATCAGACGATAAAGTCGAAACAATTGAAGCAAAATATATCATCTTGGCGACTGGTTCAAGCCCACGTCAATTATCACTAGTACCTATAGACAATGAGCGAATACTTGATAACACAGGTGCTCTGGCATTAACCGAAATACCCAAACGTATGGGCGTGATTGGAGCAGGTGTGATTGGTTTAGAAATGGGTAGTGTTTGGTGCAGACTGGGTTCAGAAGTTGCGGTTCTTGAAGCAATGCCTGGATTTCTTATGGCCGCTGATGCACAAATAGCCAAAGAAGCACAAAAGATATTCAGTAAAGAACCGGGCTTGTTGATCCATACAGGCATTGATATCAAAGCCATCCATACGGACAATGAACAGGTAACCGTAGACTATACAGACACGAGTAATAAACCACAGAAATTAGAAGTAGATAAGTTGATTGTTGCCGTAGGACGTATTCCCAATACAGCTGGACTGGGTGTTGAAAAGAATGGACTTAAATTAGATGAGCGTGGTTTTATTGCTGTAGATAAGTATTGTCATACTAATTTAGTGGATGTCTACGCGGTCGGTGACGTCGTGCGTGGCCCTATGTTGGCACATAAGGCTTCGGAAGAAGGTGTGGCTGTAGCTGAAATGATTATGGAAAAAGAAAAAGGGCGCACAAGCGAACCTGAGAAAGTAAACTTTAATACCATTCCATGGGTTATATACACCGCACCAGAAATAGCTTGGGTGGGTAAAAACGAGCAAGAGTTAACCTCAGAAGGGATAGCCTATAAAGTGGGACAGTTTCCTTTTGTAGCTAACGGACGTGCACGTGCTATGGGTGAAGCAAGCGGTTTCATCAAAGTACTGGCAGATGCAACAACCGATCGCGTTCTGGGGGTTCATATGATCGGCCCACATGTTTCAGAACTTATTGCTGAAGCAGTCATGGCAATGGAATTTTCAGCAAGTAGTCAGGATATTGCCTGTATCGTTCATGCACATCCGTCCTTATCAGAAGTACTACATGAAGCCGCGCTAGGTGTGGATAAACGTGCATTGCATATATAGATGTAGAAAAAAATCAGTAAGGCAATTTAAATCAGCGCTTCACTGATTTTTAATACGCATAACACGTTAAGATCATGGATCTAAACAATGCGTCCTATCGGGATCAACCGTACAAGACCAGGTTAGTTTAAGCATTCCGGAGCGTTTGTTAAATGTGTATTCAGCTCTCATTTGTTTATATTGGTCAGGCTTCATAGAAAGTTTTTCGGGTATATTTTGTAGTTGACTCCAAAATCTAATTTTACAAAATTCTTTTTCAGATCTACACAATCGATTGATTGCGTTGCTATAAACCGTTTTGTCTGTATAGAAATCGTGGTTGACTAGCACCAAATAAACAGATTTTTCTGACCTGCCCACCTGCACAGATCGGATGACTTGCCAATTATTACCACTGGGTAGAGTGTCGACAGATTCCTTTGAAGTTTCCGCTTGTTCTGAAGTAGCAAAAGTTTGGCCCGAAAGAGTGAGGCCTAATATTAATAAAATGCTAATTAGTTTCATATCCATAATTTTCCTTAACTAATATTTCTTGTGTTCTTGTGTCATTCTAGGATACCGCTACATAACAAATATAGTGAAGTCTACAAGAAGATACTCGTATCGATCAGAATGTGATGTGGTAATACCCTTTTAGAAGACATTTCTTGCAGCGGAAGTATACCCGAAAGTGATGCAGCTGTTTATTCTTCCACTGTGTCATCAGCAGATTGAAACTAGATTCCCTTGTTGACCGCTATACCAATATTTCACCGGGTCAATTTTGAATTAGCAGAGGTGGTCAGTTTTCAGTTAGCATCAACATATTAAGCAGTAATGCTGATTACTTTCTTACCAATTTATTATTGGTTTTTCCCCCATCCTAAGAACCAGTAGTAATTATGCTGAAATTTATATTTTTTGCAACAGATTCTTTTTTAATGCTCTTCTGCGCTTAGACTTGAATCATTTCGCCGTCAGCGACGAGATCGGCTCCAGTAAAGTAGCTCTCATCGTCGAATGCAAGAAATGCTACGGTCGCGGCAATTTCCTCGGGTCTACCCAGACAACCGAGCGGAGTTTGTTTGATAACCTGCATTATAAACGCATCGACTTCGTCTTTGCTGAGGCCAACTTTTTCCCAAAACGGCGTTTTAATGAGTCCTGGACTAACAACGTTGACACGGATTCCGCGAGGCCCGAGTTCCGCTGCAAGCGTGCGTCTCAACGATCGACGCTGCTTTAGTTGCCGAATAAATACTCATGTTGGGTAATCCAGACTGGGCAGAGATGGAGGCATTGAGAATGATCGATGCACCTTCCGAGAGAAGGGGTGCAATACCTGCATTTGCAAACAGCACGTCAATTCGGCCGAACTGATCTTGATCCTGAGCGAACAGGCGGTCTAAATCTTCTACATTCGTAACATCACTTCGGATGTCAGTCGTCCAGTCACCGAATTCAATGACAACGAGCGGCATCCAGCGCTTCCTGGTTGCGGCCAGTGTTCCACTAGGGCGCCGTCCGAAATGAAACGCTGGGCGGTAGCCAATCCGATGCCACTGTTTCCACCGGTAATAACTGCAACTTTGTTATTTAGCTTTTTCATTGTCCTTTCGCCAATACTTTTTCTAATTTCTATGTATAAAAAATATCATGCTGTGTACAATCATTTTTATGTGCCATTACAATTTTCAGTTAGATTCCATTAAGGTACGTAATGCGTCAATCTTGTAACTACTTTTTGTGTATATGAATTCCCCCGGGTTTACAGGAGACTCTATTTCTTGAGAGGATAGAGTAATGAA
>CAXBGL010000115.1:0-8809 GCA_963975255.1 uncultured Nitrosomonas sp.
CATCTTGATACACATTGGACACTCAATTCAACAGTTAATTGTGACATAGCCTTTTAAAATACTAACAACTTTTGTATAAATAGGCAGGTTTAAAGATGAAGTTTGTAAATAAGGTTAGGAAATACGCTGAATTAATTGAAACAATTACTTTTTTGTTATCAGATATATGTATCGGAGAGTTGGTTTGTCGGAGACACTAGCGGATTAATGAAATATTCCGTATTGTCACTGAGTACAATTTTGTATGCATTAACCGCACAAGAAAGTGCAAAAAACTGGTTTGCTAAAAACAATCTTTGGTAACTAACTATTTACCAATACAAAAATGAGAAAATATTTTTCCCAATAAGTCATCAGCGGTAAATTGTCCTGTGATAGACGATAATGCATCTTGTGAAAGACGTAATTCTTCAGCTAATAATTCTAGTTGGAATTCATTTTGAGAAAATACTTGCGCCTGTTCTAAGTGGGATTTTGCATGGGATAGTGCCTGTAGATGTCGTTGCCGGGCCATAAATAAGCCTTCCCCCGCATTATTAAATTTCCAGCCTACTATTTCCAATAGTTTTTGACGAAATAATGACATGCCCTCTCCTGTTTTGGCAGAGAGATAGATAATCGTGTTTTTCGAGTCATCTTCTATTCTAGGTGATTCATTTAGTAAGTCTATTTTGTTATAGACAGTAATTTGGGGTAGCTTTTCTGCTAGATCTTGAAAAATTTCTTTGTTTGTTTCGGTTATGGGGCAACTGCTATCAATTAGCCATATAATCATGTCAGCTTTTTTAATAGCAGCATGTGTACGCTCAATACCCTTTTTCTCGACAATATCATTGGTTTCTCTTAGACCTGCCGTATCAATAATATGTATCGGTATCCCTTCAAGATTTATAATTTGCTGATTTATGTCGCGGGTTGTGCCAGGGATTTCAGTTACAATTGCTACGTCTTCTTCTGCAAGTCGATTCAATAAGCTCGATTTCCCAACATTAGGACGACCTGCTAAAACTATTTTTATACCTTCTTGTAACAAATTTCCTTGACGAGAAGAAGTAAGCACTTGATCCAGTTTGTTTCTTATGACTTCAAGTTTATTTTCTACTTGTAACGATTGAAGAATATCAATTTCTTCTTCTGGGAAATCCAGTGTTGCTTCGATGAGTATACGTAGCTCAGTGAGTAATGCGACTAATTCCTGGATTGTTTCTGAAAAACTGCCATGTAATGAGCGCATAGCACAACGCACGGCTTCATTGGAGCTGGCTTCAATAATGTCAGCAACGCTTTCAGCCTGAAGTAGATCGAGTTTATTATTAAGGTAAGCACGCAGGGTAAATTCCCCAGGCTGTGCTAATCTGGCTCCGGCTAATAAACAGCGATTAAGTAATAGGTTTAAGACTACAGGCCCGCCGTGTCCTTGTAACTCAAGAACATCTTCACCGGTATAAGAGTTTGGCGCAGAAAAATAAAGTGCGATGCCTTGGTCAATAATTTGTCCGTTTACATCAGAAAATTTACTGAATTGCGCATAGCGCGCTTGAGGAATTTTGCCAAGTATAGATTCAGCAAGGGGTTTTAGGTTTTTACCAGAAATTCGTATTACGCCAATGCCACCCTTACCCGGCGGCGTAGCAATGGCTGCAATAATGTCAGGGCTTCCCATAAAATCTCCATGGCATGCCATGTTTGTCTTTTACTGAGTATTCAATGAAGAATACCCAGTATAAAGTCATTATTTCTTACTGATTTTTTTATGCTTACTTTTGTTCTTAGTGTGATTGGCGGAAATAGATGGTTTTTCATCCGTGCTGGTTACTTCTGCTTGCTCACTCTTTTCTACATCATCCGAAGAAACAAGCAGTGGTCCCTCCGATGTAGGCTTGTTGCTATTCTTGTTTTTGTTTTTACCTTTATTTTTTTCTTCGGCTTCAGCTTGTTTTTCAAACATTCGCGTTATTTGCCATTGCTGAGCTATGGAAAGAATATTATTTACCAGCGAGTAAAGTACTAATCCCGATGGGAAAAAGAAAAAGAAAACACTGAAAGCAACGGGCATAATTTGCATTACTTTCGCTTGAATGGGATCTGCTGGTTTTGGGCTGAGTTTGGCTTGAAACCACATGGATACGCCCATTATGAGTGGCATTATATAATAAGGATCAGGTGAAGACATGTCTGTGATCCAGAGTACAAATGGTGCATAGCGCAATTCGACAGCAGCCAATAATGTCCAAAATAGCGCAATGAAGACAGGAATCTGAACCAATATTGGCAAACAGCCACCCATAGGATTAATTTTTTCTTCTTTATAAAACTCCATCATTGCTTGATGCATACGTTGGCGATCACCGGAATGTTGCTCACGTATGCGTTGTAATTTAGGCGTTACTATGCGCATTTTTGCCATGGAGCGATAGCCCGCAGCAGACAATGGAAAAAATATAAGCTTCACAGTTAGGGTGAGAAGAATGATGGCAAATCCCCAATTACCAACCCAGGAATGATAAAAAGACAGTAGCCAAAATAACGGTTTAGCGAGTATCGTTAGCCAGCCATAATCTACCGTCAACTCAAGACCTGGAGCGAGTTCAGCGAGTTTGTTTTGTTCCTGAGGCCCTGCGTAAAACTTCATCGTGGCGTTTTTTTTCTGCCCAGGTTCAATGGCGCCAACTGGCGTAATGATCCCAGCAGTATATTGATTTTCGGCTAAACGTTTAGCAAAATACTCTCGCGGTGTTTGCTGCTCTGGTAACCACGCTGTCAAAAAATAATGCTCGAGCATGGCGATCCAGCCATTGTCATCGTTACTGGGGTATTCGGCTGTATTTTTATCTAGATCGGAAAAATCGATTTTCTGAAATTTTTCTGCATCCGTGTATATTGCGGGTCCAGTATAAGAATGAACCATAAGAGCAGACCCAGCTGGTGCATTTGAATCACGTAACATCTGAAAGTAAGCGAATGGTTGAATTGTCGTATCGCCTTGGTTGGCAATCTCAAACTCAACATCAATGACATAACTATCGCGATGAAAGGTATAAATCTTAGTGACTTGTACACCATTTACCGCCGGTGCCAGAAGACGTACGGCAACGCTATCTTCTCCTAAACCCAATTGGTAATTATAGTTGTTTGATTCAACCGTATAGGGGGTTTTATGACTGGGTAACCCGTCACCGACCAATCCAGATTGTGCGACATGAAAGCGCGCAGACTGATCGAGCAATAACTCATAAGGCTTGTTTTTGTCTTCTTTGGAAGGATGTTTTAATAAACCAAGGCGTCGTATATCACCGCCAGCCGTGTCAATTTCAACCGTTACTAAATCTGTCGTTACATGAATCTTTTTGCCCGCCGCAAATAAATTAGGCGTTATAGAAGGTGTTGTGCCTTCTATCCCTGAAGCGATGCTGGATTCTCCCGTAGTAGAAACCAGTTTATCTCCCGGAACAGGTAGCGGATCATGGCGGCTATTGGCTGAATCTGAAACGGCTTCAGGTGTTAATTGAGAGGCCGGAGGTTGCAATTCCCTTTGCCATGCTTCCCATAGAAACAACAACGAAGTGGATAAAATTATAATCAATACAAGTTTTTTTGTTTCCATCTTTTATCTGGTCAAATAAATATTCCGACAACTATCCTTAATATGTTACGAGTGTAAAAAATTGTGAAGTTCTGTAATGCTTCTTATTAGGATTACTTAATGGCATATGGTTGATTATTGTTTTTGAATAAAGAAAGCCATGTAACTTAAGCGTTAAACTACAACCTGTTTTCTAGAGTTAATCACAATTCAATTTATTCGGGAACGGGTTCGTAGCCACCTTTACTCCATGGATTGCAACGCAGTATACGCCAGAAAATCAAACGTATTGCGTACAAAAATCCATGTTTTGTTAGGGCTTCACAAGCATATTGTGAGCAGGTCGGTGTAAACCTGCAGGAGGGCGCCATGAGCGGACTAATGCAGTACTGGTAAGACTTAATCAGAGCGATAATTAATCGAGACATTTTTGTAGTTGCAGCATCAGTAATTTTGCTTCTGTAATTAGGCGCAGCGAATCATGCTTTGTTATAGGGCGTCGCAGACGAATTACCCAATCCATCTTTCTAGATTTTTCATTCTGTTGATTCCTACGAAAGGTTTCTCTCAATAAACGTTTCGCTCGATTACGCCACACGGCACGTCGTTCAACTTTTTTAGCAACAATCAATCCGAGTCGTGAACAAGTGAGATCATTTGGTTTGGCGTAGATTTGGAGAAAATCACCGCTGGCCTTACACTGAAAACGCATTATTGCAGAAAATTCTTCTGCATTATGTAATCGATGGTTTTTTGACAGAGAATGAATTTCTACAAAGCTAAAAATAAAATTCTAACATTCGATAACCGTTAAACGCTCAGACGTGCGCGACCTTTTGCTCGACGTGCTCTAATGATAGCTGCGCCACTACGGGTTTTCATGCGCACAAGAAAGCCATGTGTACGCTTTCTGCGAATAACGGATGGCTGATAAGTACGTTTCATTTTTCCCTCTGTTTAGTTGAATAGAACCGCACATTACAACCCGTTATGGGGTCTGATGTCAACTATATTTTTATATCGGAATACTGCGTTATCTTAAATACCTTAGCTGAAAGTGTCTGAGTGTGCGGTTTTGCTTTGCCTAGTCAGGAATGACAAGGCGTATGGCCGCTTCCTGCACAGGATTGTGGAAATTCAGCGATATTTTCAGTTACTGGAGTTTTAAAGGTGGCAGGATTAAATTGAGTGGACATTTATCCAGAAGCATTACCTTGAATTATCAGTATTTGCTGTTACATACGAAAGTAATTACACGATCTTCTGCTTCTGCGTTACTAGCGTGTTCACGTATGATGCAAGCTCTTCAGCCGGTAATGGTCGACTAAAGAAATAACCTTGAATCAATTCACAATCATGTTTCCGCAGAAAATCTAGCTGTGCCTGTGTTTCAACGCCTTCTGCGACGACCTTTTTGTTAAGCGCATGTGCCATGGCAGTGATGGTCGCAGCAATGGTACCGCCTTCACCATTATCCTGAATCTTGCGTACAAATGACATGTCTATCTTTAAAGTATCAAAAGGAAGTTGCTCCAAATAAGACATTGAGGAATAGCCTGTTCCGAAGTCATCGATAGAAAGTCGGATACCGAGATGTTGTAATTGGTGAAGCGTTTCCAGCACTACCTTCGTATCATCCATTAAAACACTTTCTGTAATTTCCAATTCAAGACAGGGTGCTTGCATGTTATTTTTCTGTAGCTCAACTGCTACTTTCTGAGCAAACTTGGGGTCTCGAAATTGCCTGACTGAAACATTAACCGCTACATATTCTAACGCAATGCCTTGATTGAGCCAGGCACAATATTGTGCGCACGCTTCGACTAACACGATGTGGCCTATCTCCGCTATTAGACCTGAATCTTCTGCAACACCAATGAAGTAACCAGGTGCAACGATTCCGCGTTCAGGATGATCCCAACGTACCAGTGCTTCAACACTATGTCGTAATATTTTACAGTTTAGCTAATGGGCGGACTGCTCCCGTCGGCAAGTGCCTGATGTTTAACAATACTCAACAGTTGGCACGAATTATGCGTATATCAAGTTTTGTTAACGCTTAATTAACTGTTCATTATATAAATATCTAATACTATAATTAATAAGCGTTTTGTGAATTTATTAAATTAAATTCAATCGTTAATTGTGACCGTGCCTCAATTAATATGAGTCCAGCTTTGAGAAATTTTTAAGGAAGCGAACATTATATCTAATATGATTGCATTAAATAACAGTCGATTCCAGGAGCGTCGCGCCGCGATGCCATTCCTTTGTGTTTATCACTTAGGGATTAAAATAGGTCGGCGTATGCGTGAGCGCAGAGCTACTCAGGGAAGATCAGTGTATGTTGATTGCTACGCGAATCATTTGATGTTGTGTGTAATGGGTATTCTCATACTCAGCGCTTGCGATGCCGTTTTTACATTAGGTATCTTGGCTAATGGTGGCGAAGAGCTGAATTGGTTTATGGATATGCTTATTGCGGACAGTGTGGCAAAATTTGTTGGAGTTAAACTTGCCTTAACATCTTTGGCGCTTATATTGCTTGTTATTCACCATGATGTGCTGCTTACCAAGAAGATTCGTGTGAGGCATTTAAAGTATATGATTCTGATGGCTTATACTACATTGATTGGTTATGAAATTTTTCTACTACAGCTTGCCAATGCTTAGTCTGAAGTAACAATATGAAGTTAAATTAACAAGGGGATATACATGGTGGATAACGAACAGACAATAAAGATAGACGACACTGAATATGAATTATCATCACTGAATGATGAAGCAAAAGCACAGATTACTAATCTGAGGTTTGTAGAAAATGAGATTGTTCAACTAAAGGCAAAGCTGGCAATTGCCAGTACTGCTAAGATGGCCTATCAAGCGGCATTAAAAAATGCCCTTCCTCCTAAGGAAACACACTAGCCTGAATATTGCACCAGTACACTAGGTTTTAGTCTGCAACCTTTATGTCTTTTGTTTGTTGGCAAATTAAGAGAAAATACAGTTTGTACCCAAGGCTTCATTTGCTGGTTTTTAACTTGTTCTGTTCTGAATTAAACGCACATACTCCCTACGGCGCAGAATAAATGCGTCTCCGGTCGCGAGCACGCTCAATTCAGAACAGATCGGCGTTTAAACTCCATCAACTGGTGCAATATTCAGGTTAGTACGCCATTAAATTAATTTGATGCTACAGCGCTATTTATTTGGAATAAAAAATTGCGCAATTTTTTGTAAATCGTCTAAAACCAAAGTACCCGCAGCCAGTTGTAACCGCAGATAAGCCAGCAAGTAGTTGTAGCGTGCTTCTGCAAGGTCTCGTTGTGCCGTGAATAATTGTTGCTGCGCTTCGAGTAAATCCAGATTAATCCGTACACCTCCTAGAATACTTTTTTTGGTTGCTTGAACGAGTAACTGCGCTGAATCAACGGCTAACTCCAGTGATTTGATTCTTCTGACGCTACTTGAAACCAATTGATATTGCTTGCGCAGTTCTATAAGCACAGCGTTAGTCATGGCATCTAAATCTGCCTCAGCCCGGGCATGATTGGCTTGAGCTTGGTTGGTAATAGCATTGACACGACCGCCTGCAAACAATGGAACGTTGACTTCAATGCCTACTGAAGCAAGATTGACATCCTGGTTTGCAGTAACAAATGAGGCCGCCTTATTTTTACTCAAGCTTGCGACAAGATCGACACTGGGCGCATGACCAGAAAGACTCTTTCTGATTTCTTCCTTTCCTGAGATGACTGTATGGCGCTGTGTTACGAGCTCTGCATTACTACTCAGAGCGAGTGCTTGCCAGCTATCATAATCAGGTAGTTGTATTGCTTGAATTTGGAACGTGTCTGACAAACGATCGAGTTGTGTGACTTGTTCTCCAACGATTGCTGCCAGATTAAGTTGTGCGACCTCCCACTCATCTTGAGCTTCGATGACTTGTGCTTGTGCTAAAGCAAACTTGGATTGTGTTTCAAGTACATCAGTCGTCGTCCCCTCGCCTTTTTGTAACATATGTTCATTGACACGCTTTAATTCTTCGAGTGCATCATGTTGCGCTTCAGTAAGTTTCAAACGCTTCTGCGCCAACAGTGTTTCTACATACGCCTCCACCAGTCTTACCACAAGCTGTTGACTATGCCCAGTAAACTTGGCTCGACTGGAGTTTGCGCGTGCATTACCCTGGCGGTAGCTGGCAACGGCTTCCATATTAAGCAGCGGTTGGCGTAAAGATAAGGTGCTGACTTGACTGTCAAAATTCAATGGTTGTGCGCCACCAGGGACGGAGGATATTTCACGTGTTCCCGTGTTTTTGCTCTGAGAATGCCGAATGGATAAATTAGGCAGTAGCCCAGAAAGACCAATGGCGGCTTCTTCTTGACCGGCTTCGTTTTCATGTATGGCCGCTCGAAAAATAGGGTCATTTCTCAAGGCAGCCTCATAAGCATCCAATAGCCCAAGTGCTTGCACATAGGAAGTCTGTAATAACAAGACTACTAATATTGGAATAAAAATCCGGTTGTGGTTGAATGACATCACAATTATTCTTCACTCATGGCAGAATGAATGCGATCAAGAACTGGTTTGAACAAGTAGCTCATCATTGATCGTTCGCCTGTTTTAACAAAAATTTCTACGGGCATGCCTGCACGTACTTGATGATCGGCAAGTAGACTGATTCCTTCTGGGGCAACTTTAGCCTTCACATTGTAGAAGGGTTCGCCAGTGCGTTCCTCGGTTAGTCGATCGGCTGATACTTGGGTGACAAAACCGGGGATATTGGGCGTTTTATTTTGATTAAAGGCAGAAAAAATCAAATCGACAGGAAGGCCGACATGTACCTTGTCAATTAAATGGACAGGTACTTGTCCCGTAATGATCAACATGTCTTCACTGGGTACAATATCCATCATACGAAATCCTGGTCCAATTACACCGCCCTGTGTAAAAATATCGATACCTACCACGATGCCATCAACGGGTGCTTTTACCAGGACGTTAGCCAGTTCAAAATCTTGCCCCAGCAGTTTACTGTGCAATGCTTCTGCTTCGCGTTGTATATCTGATAATTGTTGGCGTACCTCTTTTTGGTGCTCCTGTTGGCGTTGTATACGACGCTGGATTAATTCAGATATTTGGCGCTGTGTCCGACCAATTTCACCAGTATTGGTAGAAATATCTCCAGTCAACTCAACATAGGTGCGTTCTAAATCCAGTACA
>CAXBGL010000116.1:0-8759 GCA_963975255.1 uncultured Nitrosomonas sp.
TGTGGGCTCGCATATAATAAATTATGCTGAAGTACGGCGCGTACACAGGATGCCGTGCCTTCAGGACGCAAGGTCAAGCTATCGCCATTAAGATGATCAACAAATGTATACATCTCTTTCTCGACAATATCCGTTACCGCGCCAATAGAACGGACAAATAAGTCAGTTTGTTCGACAACGGGCATCCGAATATTTCGATAGCCGTAAGCGGCCAACCACTCATATACCGTTTGCTCAAAAAACTCCCACTGATATGCTTCTTCGGGCAGGATATCATTCATCCCACGTATGGCCTTCACTGTTTTAGCCATTAACTTAATTTTTTAGGGTATTTTTCACTCACATACTGATCGACAATCTGACGAAACTCCCCAGCAATATTGTCACCTTTCAATGTCACAGTTTTTTTACCATCGACATAAACAGGGGCGACAGGATTTTCCCCTGAACCCGGCAAACTGATACCTATATTGGCATGTTTGCTTTCACCTGGGCCATTCACCACACAACCCATTACCGCCAACGACATGTTTTCAACACCCTCATATTGCTCACGCCAGACAGTCATTTCATTACGCACATAGTCCTGAATACTTTCTGCAAGCTCTTGGAAATAGGTACTGGTAGTTCGCCCACAACCCGGGCATGCAGCGACTAACGGAACAAAAGCGCGTAAACCCATGGTCTGCAGAATTTCTTGTGCCACAATCACTTCACGCGAGCGATCACCCCCGGGTTCAGGGGTCAACGAGATACGTATAGTATCGCCAACACCTTCCTGCAGCAGCACAGACAATGCTGCCGTTGAAGCGACAATACCCTTGGAGCCCATACCTGCTTCTGTCAAACCCAGGTGCAGCGCATAATCACAGCGCGCAGCGAGCGCACGATAGACCATGATCAAGTCCTGCACACCACTGACCTTACATGACAAAATAATTTTGTCTCGACTTAAGCCAATTTCTTCCGCTTTAGCCGCACTTTCAAGAGCAGATGCAATCAATGCTTCACGCATGACATACTTAGCATCTTGCGGATCTTTTGAACGTGCATTCTCATCCATAATACGCACCAACATGGCTGGATCAAGGCTGCCCCAATTCACACCAATACGTATTGGTTTATCGTATTTACAAGCGACCTCGATTAAGGTTGCGAATTGTTCATCACGCTTTTTACCTTTTCCCACGTTGCCTGGATTAATACGAAACTTAGACAGTGCTTGTGCACAATCAGGATATTCTGTGAGTAATTTATGACCATTAAAATGGAAATCACCGACTAATGGCACATGACAGCCCATATCATCCAGTTTGGCACGGATAGCGGGGACCGCTCTGGCTGCTTCTACCGAATTAACGGTAATACGGACCAATTCCGATCCTTTTTGAGCAAGATCAGCAACTTGTGCTGTTGTTGCGGCTTCATCCACCGTATCAGTATTGGTCATCGATTGCACCACAACGGGCGCACCGCCTCCAATTTTAATCGAACCAACCTTAACGCCAACACTCGAGCGTGGCTGTATAGAAAAACTTTTTGGGGACATAACTTTAGTAATTATAAATTTTCATAAGATCACAAGAAATCATTCTCGTTGGATTGATGGTTTTATTCAAGTGTAAAGCGTGCTACACCCTCATCTACATTTGTATAGGGCTTGATGTCAATAAATCGGTCATTATAGGTGAGATTAACAGCGGCTGCATTGCCTATCACAAGAGACAATGGTCGTTTACCACTCACCACACGCTCTGTACCACTGGGATTAATCTGTGAAAAAACTTTTTTGCCCGTAGCATCTCTTACTTCAACCCAAGATTCTGCTGTGAACAAAAAATGCAAGGTTCCGGAAGCACTTCCCGTCGGCATGGTATTCGCCATTGTTTTTGATGGTGAATCGGGTGACGACAATTCTTTATTTTTAAATTGAGTTGATCCCAAACTTTGGCTTGATGAGATGTCGCTCAATTTATCAGTAGATGATGTGGGTGGCAAGGGCAACTGGAGCTCTACGGTTGTCTGATTCGATTTAACGTCCGTCTCTAACATTGTCTGCGTTTCGTTTATTTCAAGCCCGTTTTGTCCCCAATCACTGCTTAGATAAATACCATAAATTATAAACACGAGTAAGATTAGCGCCACAGCTAAAATAACGAATCGATTCCCACCCTGATAACGATTTGATAAAAGTGCAATTTCTTTAATCTTAAATGGTGTGCGTTGAACAGAAACAACTGGCGATGAACGGGGTAGTAACTGCAACATAGGTGCCGGATCTAGTTGTACTAAGTTTGCGTAATTACGCACAAAACCACGAACGAATGTGTGACCAGGCAAATTTTCGTAGTCTTCCTTCTCTATCGCATCAATTTGTTGAACGGATAAACGTAATTGCCGTGACACATCCTCTATGCTCATACTGCGTGACAGCCTTGCATTACGTAATAAATGGCCGACACTCTGAACCACACCCACCGAATCCGTTGTATTAAATGAAGCTGTTTCTGTATTTTCTTCGTACGCTGTGATAGTACCAGATTCAACAGTTTCTACCTCAGGCGTTTCTATTTTGGCACCTGACTGATCATCGTTTTGATCGTCGTTCTCAATATCACTCATTACCTTAACCTGCCTTGTCGCAATGTCGCGGCTTCTTTAGAATCAGGAAAGTGTTTCTGTAACTGGTACGTATAACTTTCTTCAGCATAACGGTCACCCGTCTTGCGTTCGATCTGTATCGCTAACCATAAAGCTTCTGATGTTGGTGATGCGTGCTGCAGGTGGCGGGACAACTTCGACTTGGCTGTCCTGAGATCTCCACTTCTGAAATCTATTTCAATTAAGCCAACCAACGCAGGTGAAAACGTCGGGCGAAAGGTTAAGGCATTATGGAGAAAATCAGCAGCATCCTTATAACGACCACGCGTCAGCTCACAAAGGCCCGCATTGGTATAAGCTCTTTCAGGCGTCGCATATAATGGGTCTCTTAACGCCATCATAAAATGCTTGATCGCCTCTTCCATTTTCTCAGGAACGCGCTGGCATAAAAACCAACCATAATTATTATGCGCCTCTGAGTTCTTAGGGGAAAGACTTAGTGCACGCTCAAAATTTTCTTGTGCCAGTCTGTCCTCTTTTAACGTCATATTAATCAGACCCATCATATTATAGGCTGGTGCATAATTAGGATTAGCCTGTAACGCTTCATCCACTTCTGCTATCGCTACTCTAAACTGTTTCCGGTTATAGTATGCCGCCGCCAGTTCAGTATGCGTTTTTGCACTCTGTTGAGCACGATCTGCAATTTCTTCTGGTGTCAGTGGTATGCGAGTCGGCTGCTGCACACAGCCACTTA
Source organism: uncultured Nitrosomonas sp. (assembly GCA_963975255.1). Lineage (GTDB taxonomy): Bacteria > Pseudomonadota > Gammaproteobacteria > Burkholderiales > Nitrosomonadaceae > Nitrosomonas. Next base: position 3,359 of record CAXBGL010000116.1, read on the forward strand.
TCCACACAATAAATAATAGTGTGAGGAAAACCAGCCCTATTCTTTTCATTTTACGGCCCCTGTCATTGCCTGTGTCGTTCGTCGCGTCTTGTCTAGAACCCGCCCTGCTAACTGTCCACAAGCCGCATCAATATCATCCCCACGTGTCTTACGTACGGTTGTCATCAAACCTGCCTGCATCAGTATATCGCGAAAGACACGTACTGCTTCAGGTGATGATCGTTTGTAGCCAGAACCAGAGAATGAGTTAAAAGGAATTAAGTTGAACTTGCAAGGTGTCTCTTGCACCAATTTAACTAATTCACGCGCATGCTCAACACGATCATTGACCCCATCAAGCATGACATACTCAAATGTAATGAAGTCTCTAGGCGCTGCTTGTAGATAGCGCCGACATGCGGCCAACAGTTCCTGAATTGGATACTTTTTATTGATGGGAACCAGTTCATCACGCAATGTATCATTCGGTGCATGTAACGAAACTGCCAGAGCAACCGGGCAACGTTCACGTAATCGGTCTATTGCCGGCACTAATCCAGATGTACTGACGGTTACACGCCGTCGTGACAAACCATAGGCGTTATCATCTAACATTAAATCCAGCGCCGTAACCACATTTTCAAAATTGGCCAGCGGCTCACCCATACCCATCATCACAACATTACTGACCGCTCGGTTACGTTCAGAAATTAAATCTGTTGCTTTATTGTGAAACGTGTCCCCATTGAATGCAGACTCAGCGTCTTCAGATTTAAGTGCCCGATTAGCTAACCATAATTGGCCAATGATCTCTGCCACAGTCAAATTACGATTAAAACCTTGTTTACCAGTAGAGCAAAAAGTACACGCCAAAGCACAACCAACCTGACTGGAAACACACAATGTACCGCGGTTTGCTTCAGGTATAAAAACGCTTTCTATACCATTGCCGGCACCCACAGAAAGCAACCACTTACGCGTTCCATCTGCAGCAATGTGATCGCTGATCACCTCAGGTGCCTCAATAACCGCCAGCTCAGAAAGTTTCTCGCGCAGACTTATTGACAAATCGCTCATGTCAACAAATTCTGCTTTACCAAACTGATGAATCCAGCGGAGCAATTGTTTAGCGCGAAACGGTTTCTCACCGTTTTCTGTACAGAAATCGGCTAAGTGTTTCGCGTTAAAATCAAGCAGATTGGTTGGCACAGTCAAAAGTCTTAATTTTGTTTTAACGTGAATGAATATTTAATGTTGAAAAGAAACAGGCAATTTCGACTTCAGCTGTTTCAGGTGCATCCGAACCATGAACCGCATTGGCATCAATACTGTCGGCAAAATCGGCACGAATTGTTCCTTTTTCAGCCTTTTTAGGATCTGTTGCGCCCATTAAGTCTCGATTTTTCTTAATGGCATCCTCACCTTCGAGCACCTGTACCATAACAGGTCCAGAAATCATAAATGTCACCAGGTCATTAAAAAAAGGACGCTCACGGTGCACCCTATAAAATTGTTCAGCATCCGCTTGTGACAGATGCATCATGCGCGCGGCAATAATTTTCAATCCATTGGATTCAAAACGTGAATAAATTTCCCCAATTACATTTTTTGCAACTGCATCTGGTTTAATAATTGAGAAGGTTCTTTCAATTGCCATTAAATACTCCGATAAATTAGTAAATTAAACACGCATTTTAACAAAGAATACGCTCACAATCCTGAAAAACAAAAATGTTATTTGAAGACAAGCTAAATTTGATAAGCAACAAAATTGAAAAGACAAATCCCTTCTATTATTCAATTACTTGACATAATTTTTCAAGATAGTAAAATTTTCAGGTAACCAGTACGCATTAACCTGATCAAGGTTAGCTCAAGACATCAGAGTAGACTGGCAGAGTTCAGAGTTATCCAGATGATACAGGACAAGGCGTGATCAGGATGAGAAGTACTCGTGCCGTGCAAGTCACTACTTACTCTCTTCTTCTCTAAACGATCCTGTTTGAAGAAAGTGAACAACCTGCTGCAAAACAGTTTTGTTGTGCATCATGAAGGTATGGGTGGCGTGAACCACAATATGATCTTGCATGCCCTGCAATCGTGTTCGGCCCACACCCACTTTACCATCATCCGTCCCTGGAATAATGATCGAAGATATCGGATCGATCGATCGGTCGCCTGCAATGACACCCAACTCAAAATCCACCTTTCCCAGCAATTCAGAATAATCCTGATGTTCTGTACCCAACTCCTGCCCCGCTGGGCCGTATATTTTCTGGTAAAGGAAAAAACCCTTGAAGAAATCAGCCACCTCGCTTCCCTGATTGGGTGGACCCAGCATCACCACCCGACCCAGATTCTGCGGCCTGTATTTAAAAAGTATACCGCGAGTAATCAAACACCCCATGGAATAGCCAACAAAATTTATTTTCTGCGTAGAACTGCGTTGCAATGTTTCAATTTTTTTTTGGACGAGATCAACCAATTCCATAATCGTATGATTTGTAGAAGGGTAATCGATATTAAACACCTCATAGCCATAGGCATCCAGATGCTCCACCAGAGTTTCCATGGAAGAACTACTGCGCGCAATACCATGCAGTACGATGACCACTTCTTTATCGGAAGAGGTTGCCCATATCTGGGAATTTGCAATAAAGTAAAAGATTATGATAAAAAATATACGGGTAATATTAGTTTTCCTGTTGGGATAGGAGGAGCACTGCTTCTTTATCGTTATGAAGATAATGTCGCTGTATATTTAAAAAAATAGAAATAAAGAATAATACATGGTTAGACCCTATCTTAACTATATTGATAGCATCTCCAGCTACCTTTTTAATTGGATATTTTGGTTTTTATGCCCACGGTACAATTATCCAAAAAAATCAACACATCCACTTTTGCTGCCAATAACACACATTAGAATTCTCTTTCGTTCATTAACCTATTTAGCATATGACGCATAAAGTCTGCATAATCGGCGCCGGAGCCTCTGGTTTGGCTGCTGCCAAAACACTTCAAGAAAACGATATCGCGTTCGACTGGTTTGAAATGGGTTCTGGAATTGGTGGACTTTGGCATTACAATAACGATAACGGACGCTCGGCAGCGTACGATTCGCTGCACATCGATACCTCTAAAGACCGGATGGCCTTTTCAGGTTTTCCGATGTCAAAGACGTTCCCAAACTACCCGCATCACAGCCAGGTACTCGAGTATTTCGAGCGCTACGCCGAACACTTTGGACTTAATTCTCTGGTGAACTTTCGAACGCGTGTTGACCATGTGGAACCACTCCCTGATGGTAACTACAAGGTTACCACTGAAAACTTGGATTCCAGTATCAAAGAAGTTAGCACCTATGCTGCTGTTCTTGTCTGCAACGGCCACCACTGGAACCCCAAGACACCCGATTTCGCAGGTAAATTTGATGGTGAAATCGTCCATTCACGCTATTACCGCAAACCTGACAAATATACAGACAAAAATGTACTCATCCTGGGCGTCGGAAACTCTGGTGTTGATATCGCCTGCGACGTAGCGCCGGTAGCAGCACGTACTTTCCTGGCGAGTCGTCGCGGCGCGCATATTATTCCTCGTTATCTTCTAGGCCGACCGACAGATAAGTGGACAACACCATTTTTTTCCCGACTTCCATTCAGTGTGGAACAAACTCTTTTTTCTTTGATTGTCTGGTTAAGTCGTGGTCGACAATCTAGCACTAATATGCCGGCACCACCGACAAAGATCCTCACCGAGCACCCAACGTTATCAACCGAACTGCTACCATTAATTATCACAGGCAAGGTCAAACCAAAACCAACTATAGAGCGCCTGAATGGATCCGAGATTATCTTTACTGATGGCAGTCGCGAGACGATTGATGTCCTTATCTGTGCCACCGGTTACCGGATTTGTTTTCCGTTCCTTAATAATCATCTGATTTCAACGACGGAGAACCGGATTGGCCTATATGGCAAGGTCATTCATCCTGGCTATCCCTGCCTCTATTTTATCGGTCTAATCCAACCACTTGGCGCCATCATGCCTTTGGCAGAACTCCAGGCCAAGTGGGTGGCAGGACTTATTACCGGCAGACTGAAACTTCCGACTCGTGAAAAAATGGCACAGGAAATTATTCATGATCAAACCACCCTTTCTAACCGCTACGTGCCTTCCAGCCGCCACACGATTCAAGTTGATTTCTTTCCCTACAAACGCTGGCTCGAGCGCCAAATACGTCGCATTCCAGCTTAAAGTCATTTTCCGTATGGATTCTGGGGTGGAGTTCTGGGAACACAAAATTTATTTATATTAAGAAGCATGCATAAATAAAGGGTCGGGTCTTTAAATGCTTGTTACCAGAGATGAGTATCGTGTCCCCAGAACTTCCCCCGAATGGGCATATTCTCGGCTGGAACGGCAGAGACAGCGATAGGGTCACTCGCCTATTTGCGATGCAGGGCCGAGGGCAACTAGCGGACGCTCTAGCGGGCTGCACGCATTGCGGCGTTTCATGTGTGATCGCGTGCTGATTCGATTGATGACCGACCCAGCCTAACCTGCTACTTCCGGAGCGATTCTATGGTCTTCGGCTTGCGTTTGCGAGTTGCCGCGACGCCTAGCAGGGCTGCCCCGACGAGTAGCAGGCTGGCAGGTTCAGGCATCGGCAGTACCACACGCGGCGTGTTGTCCGACCCTGACCCAACGATGTTCCTTCCGAAACCCGGCGTATTCGGATCGAACAAACCTAGCCGGTTGGTGTCGGCGAGCATGTCACCAAGTGTGCCGTACGTGGCATAGCTGGCAGTTATGGTGGACTCGCCCTCGATGTTGAACAGGTTCCAGTAGGTGGCGTGGGCGGAAGTGGCACACATCGCCAGTGCGGCGACTCTAAGCATCTTCCGAAGCACTATAGATGCGAACTTGTGCATCGGGAAGTCCAGAAAACGGTGGGGCGACATACGATTCATTGTGATTTCTCCATGGGTCGTCATTCGCATCGGATGGGCTACTTTGCCTCCTTTCTCGCCTGGAATAATCTTTAGACGCAGCTTGGCATTGGGCGCGAGCACACCATGAAAACGAATCAAATTGAGTCTCGGCCTCGCTACTAACGTAGCTAGCCGTTGCCTAACGTAGCTAGCCGTTGCATGAATTCCAACGGTGACATGACGAGATGCGTCGTGCCATCCCGATAAGGCGTCTTTAGCGCTAGCACCACCTAGCTCACACCATTGCATTTTAGCCGTTCATTAGTAATCGTCGGTCGCGTGATGTGACGGTACAGATGTTCCAATTCCTTGTGCTGATCCATGGTGCAGCGCACGCCGGCGTACAGGCTAAGGCCATGTGTATTGGGGTCTTGGGGTCTGTCTCGAAATAGGGCGATATCAAGGTGCGCAGCACATCAATTTGA
>CAXBGL010000117.1:0-8739 GCA_963975255.1 uncultured Nitrosomonas sp.
GGGTTTTATGAATTCTTAAATCAAATTCAACATTTAATTGTGACATAGCCTTATTGAAGTTCTGGTTGAGTTTTGACCTAGTTATATAGGTATTAAAAGCTTTTTATTTTGTTATTTTGATTATGAGGTTACCTTAAAACGGGTCATAGTCTCGGGGGATTAAGATATGGATTTGAGAAAGCTTAAGAAGCTGATTGAACTGGTTGAAGAGTCAGGTATTGCAGAGTTGGAGATTACCGATGGGGAAGAAAGAGTTCGCATCAGTAAGTCCGGATCGGCGACACAGAGTTATGCGGTCATGCCATCTTTTATGCAACCAGCGGCTGCACAACCACCTTTAGTTGCGCCGACTCCTCAACATGCACCTACATCTGAAGTAGACGTTGATGCGTCAATAGCGCCTGCCAAAGCTGTTTTGCTTGATGGTCATGTGGTGAAGTCGCCGATGGTAGGAACGTTTTATCGTTCGTCATCACCGGGTGCCAATGCATTTGTTGAAGTGGGGCAGACGGTCAAAGTGGGTGAAACGTTATGCATTGTCGAAGCAATGAAACTGCTTAATGAGATTGAGGCCGATAAAGCTGGTGTGATTAAGGCGATTTTGTTAGAGAGTGGACAACCTGTCGAGTATGGTGAACCTCTGTTCATAATCGAATGATTTTTTTGAATAGTAGTCTGGTAACGAGGTAGGCCTCTGTATTACCCAAATTGAAATCTTTTGGATAAATATGTTTGAGAAAATTCTTATAGCAAATCGTGGTGAAATTGCTTTACGTATCCAGCGCGCTTGTCGTGTTATGGGTATCAAAACCGTAGTGGTACATTCAGAAGCCGATGCAGAAGCAAAATATGTCAAGTTGGCCGACGAATCCGTATGTATTGGCCCGGCACCTTCAGCTTTAAGTTATTTGAATGTGCCAGCTATTATTAGTGCGGCTGAGGTGACAGATGCTGAGGCAATTCATCCTGGTTATGGTTTTCTTGCAGAAAATGCAGATTTTGCGGAGCGGGTTGAGAAAAGTGGTTTTGTATTTATTGGTCCGCGACCTGAGACGATTCGTATCATGGGGGATAAAGTTAGCGCCAAGAAAGCAATGAATCAAGCCGGTGTTCCATGTGTTCCCGGTTCGGATGGTGCCTTACCCGAATCTATTGATGAAACTAAAAAGATTGTTCGTGAGATTGGCTATCCAGTCATCATTAAGGCGTCGGGCGGGGGCGGTGGTCGTGGTATGCGTGTTGTGCATACTGAAGCCGCCTTATCGAATGCGGTTATTATGACGCGTAATGAAGCGCAAGCGGCATTTGGTAACCCAGTTGTTTATGCTGAAAAGTACATGGAAAATCCACGTCATATCGAGTTTCAGCTATTGATTGATGAGCATGGCAATGCTGTTCATTTGGGAGAAAGGGATTGTTCTATGCAGCGTCGCCACCAGAAGATTATTGAAGAGGCACCTGCACCAGGTATTACCCCTAAGGTGCGCAATAAAATTGGCACACGTTGTGCGGAAGCTTGTCGTCGCATTAATTATCGTGGTGTTGGAACATTTGAGTTTTTATTCGAGAACAATGAGTTTTATTTCATTGAAATGAATACACGCTTGCAGGTAGAGCACCCCATTACTGAAGCGATTACGGGTATTGATTTGGTGCAGGCGCAAATTAATGTCGCGGCCGGGCTAAAATTACCCTTTAGTCAGAAGGATATTGAATTCAATGGGTATGCATTAGAGTGTCGAATCAATGCTGAAGATCCTTATAAGTTAACACCTTCTGCGGGTCGTATTACCCAATATCATGCACCCGGCGGTCCCGGCGTACGGGTTGATTCTCATGTCTATCATAATTATATGGTTCCCCCTTATTATGATTCATTGATTGGTAAAATAATTACTTACGGAGATACCCGTGAGCTTGCAATAGCGCGTATGCGTATTGCATTATCTGAAATGGTGGTGAACGGCATTAAAACTAATATTCCCTTGCATCTTGATCTATTGTCTGATGCAACTTTCCTCGCCGGTGGGGCTGACATACATTATTTAGAACAGAAGCTTGCCATGCACAACAAGTCAAATTAGTGAGTCATAAAAGCGTATGTCATGGATTACGCTCATAATCGGAATTGATGCCGCGCATGCTGAAATTTTAAGCGAGGAATTGTTAGAGCTTGGGGCATTATCTGTAGACATACATGATGCTGCTGCGGGTACTGCACGTGAACAATTTTTATTTGGCGAGCCAGGTGAACCTTCTGATCAAATTTGGCTGGATGCAGAGGTTGCTGCGCTGTTTAATGAAGATGTTGATGTGGTCGCAATTATGCAAGCCGTGACGCAATCGGCCGAGCTTCCTAGTCAACCCGGTTATCGTGTGGAGTATGTAGCCGAGCAAGATTGGGTGCGTTTGACTCAATCACAGTTCAATCCCATCCAGATTTCTTCTCGATTATGGATTGTGCCAACCTGGCATCAACCACCTGATCCTACTGCAATTAATTTGATACTTGATCCAGGATTGGCATTTGGTACAGGCAGTCATCCGACAACTCAATTGTGCCTTGCTTGGCTTGATAAGAACTTGCAGAAGGGGGAATCACTTCTCGACTATGGCTGTGGTTCTGGTATCTTGGCTATCGCCGCGTTAAAGCTGGGTGCGCGTAGAGTTATTGGTGTTGATATCGATCCGCATGCAGTCGAAGCAAGTCATAATAATGCTGTGTGTAATCACTGTGACAAGTCAAAAATAGCCTTCTCAACCGCACATAATGTGATTGAAATGGGCATGGAAACTAATGCAACGATGCGGCTAGACATCGTGGTTGCCAATATTTTGGCTAATCCATTGATAGTACTCGCACCGATACTGACACAAGCAACCCGAAAGGGTGGCAGTATTGTACTGTCTGGTGTGCTCCAGGAACAGGCTGAAGATGTGAAAAGTACCTATCAGAAATGGTTTGAGATGCATAGCACAGACGAGAAAGCGGGATGGGTGCTGTTAACAGGAACAAAAAGATAAAATGACGGGTGGTCTCATTCGAATTATTGGATTGGTATGGATAATACAAACTGACAATGTATTGCTTGGTCACCATTTCTTACTTCAAAAAATATTTGAGCTAGCACTATGGCACTGGTAACGTTTTGCCCGAGTTGTGGTACTACTTTTCGTGTGCAATCTTCACAATTGCAAGCGCACAATGGTGATATTCGTTGTGGGCAATGCGATCAGATATTCAATGGGTTTGCGGCACTGATTACCGTGAAGGAGTCAGAGATTGAATATCCTTCTAAGGAGACTGAAACACCGTTATCTGAAAGTAATCGCGAGGCAGCGCCTCAACATGGCTCATCTGCATCAGGTTTAAATGATGAAAAAGATTTGTCACTTTCTGCTTATTTGATTCAGAAAGAAGGGGAGGTGGAAGGAGAAACAAAAGAAGCAGAAGAAACAGAAGAAGCACCAGAAATAGAAGTAGCGCCGGAAACAGGAGAAACAGAGAAACCCGGAGAGTCCTATAATTTTGACGCACTACATTCACGCGAGCCGCAGCGCTTGTGGGGGGGGGGCAGTTTGTTTTTGTTGTTAGTATTGGTTGGGCAAATTTCTTATTTGTATCGTACTGAATTAACGGTTATTGCTCCTGAGGTAAAACCCTATATTGAACAGTTCTGTGTCATGCTTTCCTGTACAGTTCCGCTGCCACAAAATTTGTCCTTATTAAGTATCGAATCATCTGATTTGCAGATGAATCCAGAACGAGAACCTGAAGTGATCACGCTGGTTGCCACGGTGCATAATCATGCTTCTTATCCTCAAGCGCTGCCTGCATTTAAACTGACACTGACTGGTATTAAAGGTCAATCGCTGGCGAGTCGAATTTTCACCGCAGAAGATTATCTGACTGAACAAGTGGATATTGTCCAGTTTATTGAACCCAATCATGAAATTAATATCAGGTTGTATCTTGATGGTGCTGAACTGAGTGCCACGGGCTATCAATTAGCTTTGCTTTATCTTTAGAATTGTTAGTAGCAGACTGTATACGATGTAAGGCCGCTACGTTTCATGGTGAGTAGCTGTGGTGTATGAATGGTAAGGTATAATAAAGTATTATTGATCGTCTGAGCATTTTAATTCATGAACAAAGCACCCCGCACTATTTTGTTAGAAGACATATTTCCCCGCCGTATTCTGATCCTGGATGGAGCCATGGGTACGATGATCCAAAGGCATAAACTTGAGGAAGCAGATTTTCGTGGCACTCGTTTTGCTGATTTTCCTCATGATCTTAGAGGCAATAATGATTTATTAACACTAACGCAGCCGGATATCATTCGCGGAATTCATGCCGGTTACCTGGAAGCGGGCGCGGACATTATCGAAACAAATACGTTTAATTCTAATGCGGCCTCAATGGCTGACTACCATATGCAGGATTTGGTCTATGAATTAAATGTGGCGGCAGTAAAGTTGGCGCGTGAGGCAATACAAGAAATAGAAGCCAAAATCCCCGATAGACCCCGTTTTGTTGCAGGTGTGATCGGGCCAACAACTAAGACAGCTTCAATCTCCCCCGATGTCAATGACCCGGGTTTTCGTGGTATTACCTTTGATCAGTTAGTGGTTGACTACACCGAGTCGATCCGCGGTTTGGTTGATGGTGGGGTTGATATTCTGTTGGTAGAAACCATCTTCGACTCGCTCAATTCCAAGGCAGCATTATTTGCAATTGATCAATTCTTTGAGGATCAGGGTATTCGTCTTCCCATTATGATCTCTGTGACCATTACAGATGCTTCTGGTCGCACGCTGTCTGGACAAACTCCCGAGGCATTTTGGAATTCAATCAGTCATGCTCGTCCACTATCCGTGGGTATTAACTGTGCGTTAGGCGCAGAATTAATGCGTCCTTATATAGAAGAACTGGCCAGCGTGGCCGATGTTTATACCAGTGTACACCCCAATGCGGGTTTGCCAAACCCCCTGTCAGACACAGGTTATGACGAAACACCCGAATACACTGCGAATCAAATAAAGGGTTTTGCGGAATCTGGTTTCGTTAATATCGTGGGTGGTTGCTGTGGTACAACGCCAGCACATATTAAAGCCATTGCGGATGCGGTTAGTAAGGTGCCTCCACGGAAAATTCCTGAAATACCAAAAAAACTGCGGTTATCTGGATTGGAGGCATTCAATGTTGGTGATGATGCGCTATTTGTTAATGTGGGTGAGCGCACTAATGTCACGGGTTCAAAGGCATTTGCTCGCTTAATCCTGGGTGATGACTATGCAGAAGCTTTGAATGTTGCACGTAGTCAGGTTGAAAATGGTGCACAGATCATTGACATCAACATGGACGAGGCGATGCTTGATTCGCAGAAAGCGATGGTAACGTTCCTGAATCTGGTTGCTGCTGAGCCTGATATCTGTCGTGTACCGATCATGCTCGATTCAAGCAAATGGTCTGTGATTGAGGCTGGATTAAAATGTGTGCAGGGTAAATCTGTCATTAACTCTATTAGTATGAAAGAGGGCGAAGAAGAGTTTATCAAGCATGCAAAACTTGCGCGTCGCTATGGTGCGGCAGTAATTGTGATGGCGTTTGATGAGACGGGCCAAGCGGATACCATGGCACGCAAAATAGAAATTTGTAAGCGTAGTTATCATCTTCTGGTTGATCAAATCGGTTTCCCACCTGAAGATATCATTTTTGATCCCAATATTTTTGCAATTGCCACGGGTATTGAGGAACACAATAATTATGGTGTGGATTTTATAGAAGCGACGCATGTCATTAGGCAGCAATTACCCTATGCCAAGATCAGTGGTGGTGTGTCAAATGTTTCGTTCTCTTTCCGTGGCAATGAGCCTATTCGTGAGGCAATCCATACCGCCTTTTTATATCACGCAATTAAAGCTGGCATGACCATGGGTATTGTGAATGCCGGACAACTAGGCGTGTATTCAGATATTCCCGCTGAACTGCTAGAAAAAGTTGAGGATGTCATCCTTAATAGACGTATAGATGCAACAGAGCGGCTGGTTGATTTTGCTGAAAACTTCAAAGGTAAGAAAAAGGAACAGATTGAAGATCTCGTATGGCGGGATGAACCCCTGCAACAACGCATCACGCACGCGTTGGTCAGAGGAATTGCGACTTATATTGTTGAAGACACTGAATTGGCGCGGTTGGAAATTGAAAAGCAGGGTGGACGCCCGATTCAAGTGATTGAAGGGCCATTGATGGATGGCATGGGTGTGGTCGGCGATTTGTTTGGTGCGGGTAAAATGTTCTTGCCACAAGTGGTCAAATCAGCACGAGTTATGAAGCAAGCTGTCGCACATTTATTACCATTTATTGAAGCAGAAAAAAAGTTATCCGGTGATAACAAGCCCAAAGGAAAAATTGTTATTGCGACTGTCAAAGGGGATGTGCACGACATTGGTAAGAATATCGTGACCGTGGTATTACAGTGCAATAACTATGAAGTGGTCAATATGGGTGTCATGGTACCTTGTGCGCAAATTTTGGAAACCGCAAAACGTGAAAATGCCAACGTCATTGGTCTGTCAGGACTCATCACCCCATCGCTGGAAGAAATGGCCTATGTCGCTAAGGAAATGCAGCGTGAAGGTTATACCATTCCTTTATTGATTGGCGGCGCAACCACTTCACGCGTGCACACGGCGGTTAAGATTGCACCGCATTACGAAGGTTCGGTCGTGTGGGTGCCCGATGCCAGTCGTGCGGTAGGGGTGTGTAGTAATTTAATGTCACAGGATTTGCAGGCTGATTATGTACGAGGAATCAAAGCCGAGTATGAAAAAGTGCGTACCCAGCATAAAAACAAAAAAGGGCTCACACGAATCATGCCTATTGCCGAAGCACGTGCCAATGCATATAAAACAGACTGGGATAACTATGCGGCTTATGAACCTGACTTAATTGGTATCCGGACACTCAATAATTATCCACTGGAAAAAATTGTTCCGACTATAGATTGGACGCCTTTCTTCCAGGCTTGGGAGTTGGCGGGACGTTATCCAGCTATTTTGCAAGATGAAGTTGTAGGTGAAACAGCGACTACCTTATTTCATGATGCACAAGTTATGCTGAAGAAAATAGTCGAACAGAAATGGCTTGCGGCCAATGCTGTGATAGGTTTGTTTCCTGCTAATTCAGTGGGGGATGATATTGAAATCTATACAGACCAGTCACGTAACAAAATAGCCATGGTATATCATAGCTTGCGTCAGCAAACGGTCAAGCCAACTGGAAAACCCAATCGATGTTTGGCAGATTTTATTGCGCCTAAAGAAACGGGCATTAAAGATACAATCGGTCTATTTGCGGTGAGTGCTGGGTTTGGTATCGACGAGCGGGTCAAAGCATTTGAAGACGACAATGATGATTACAGTGCAATTGTACTGAAAGCATTGGCAGACCGTTTGGCAGAAGCCTTTGCGGAACATATGCATATGCGCGTACGGCGAGAATTGTGGGGCTATGCCAAAGATGAAATTTTAGACAACGAACAAATGATCAAAGAAGAGTATCGTGGTATTCGCCCGGCACCCGGTTATCCCGCCTGTCCGGATCACACCGAAAAAGGGCCACTATTTGAGCTGCTGGAAGCTACCAAAAATGCAGGGATTATTGTGACCGAATCATATGCCATGGTGCCTACTGCAGCGGTTTCGGGTTTTTATTTTGCACATCCAGATTCAACCTTTTTTGCGGTAGGTAAAATCGGTAAAGATCAAGTCGAAGATTACGCCAAGCGCAAGGGTTGGGAACTGGAAGAAGCCGAAAGATGGTTGGCACCTGTACTGGCGTATGAGCGATAGACTATCTCTTGGCTTAAAAGAGGCAGTAAATGTGTATTCTAGATAAAGCAAAAGAACTATCGAAAGCAGGGGATGGTGAGTGGACTGTCAAGGTGCCGGTAGAATAAACTTTAACTGTTGGACATTGATTGTGTTTTGTCTTGAGTCTGGGTTTCTGTCATTGTCTTCTCAATTCGTTTGCTATAACGCTGTACGTTATTATCCAATTGAGTAATAATTTCAGATGCAGCAATAATAATCTGACTTGAATCCAAGCCCATTCTGGACAGTTCGTTATAGAATGTTTTTGCTAGGATTTTTGCTACTTGATTTGGATGCTGTAGGACAATATCTGCCGAGTTGTCTATATTTATCTGTGTTTCTTTTGCTAAAGCTAACTGAACAAAACGAGAATCCAAGATTTTCTGAAGTTGTATCACTTGTATTGATTTGCCAATGAATAAGGCAACTGTTTCAAGTAAGTTCAAATCATTTAGATTAAAGACTCTCCCATTGATACGGTCGCTTACATTAATGACACCAATTATTCGTGTATTAATTTTGATGGGCGTACTGAGAAGACTATTGTTTCGTTTATTATTACGTCGAGCCTGATCGATGAATGCGGAATTATTTATGTCCTCAATTAAAAGTGACTTCCCAGTTGAAATTACGTGTCCTGCAATTCCCTCATTTGTTCCTGTTGATCCTTCATAAGCAGCTTCTGGTAAATAGCCATGGTTAGCACAAACTCTCATACGCGGATTTTTAGACTCACCATCATTCAGTAACATGATTGAGCAATTCTCTGCATTGAGGATCTTGGCTGCCATTTTAGTAAGTTGCACAGTAAGCGAGAGTCGTGACCATCTAGACTTTTCGTTTCATCGCTTCAATAACCTC
>CAXBGL010000118.1:0-8733 GCA_963975255.1 uncultured Nitrosomonas sp.
ATGCTAACAATTGCCAGATGGACTTGGTGTGAAAGTTAACGGGACAGTAGTGATATGATATGGAGTTTGAACAGCTTGGTTGCGACAAAGACCATGTGCATTTACTTTGTACGGCTCATCCGAAAATTGCACCGGGTCAGATTGTAAGGGTGTTCAAAAGCATTACGGCACGGGAATTGTTTAAGAGGAAGCCGGATTTGAAACGAGACCTGTGGGGCGGTGAGTTTTGGGCGGATGGTTATTATGTTGCAACTGTTGGGGAAAGAGCTGATTGGGGTGTGGTTGAGCGATATGTGAAGAACCAAGGCAAGTCAAAAGAAGAGCTGCGTCAACTTACACTTTTTTAATACCCCGTGGTCTTGCCACGGGGTTGTTTATTAGATCTATGATTTTCATGAGTATTACTCCTTTTTGGTGCATTGTTGATATTTTATGTAAATAGTAAAGCGCCTGTATCTGACTTTCTGCTATAAGCCTACGGTTATTTGTTTCTTTCTCAGGATCCTGACATATGCAGATGCCGTACGGAATTCTATTGCATTAATAACAGCAAGACGGCATTAAAAGTGCTGTGGAAGAGAAGGTAGTTATGCAAAGAATAACGGCTACATAAACTACAGGCAGCTGAGGTGATTCTAATAATTCTTTAATATTCATTAGCGTCATTCCTTTTTGTATATTTGTTGATTATTTGAACAAGTAGTTAAAAACGTGCATCTGACTTGTAAAATTAGCCACATTAATAATGTGATCTCTCAGGTCGATAATAAAATGCTTGCTTGATCGACCATTGATGCAAGAACTGCCGCTAGCGAAAACGTCATTGTACAAAAGATAACCGCTGCAAAAATAACAACTATTTTAGGTTCATTTAATAGGTCGGTAATTTTCATTATCCTTGCTCCTTTTAGTATGTTTGTTTATTATTTGTACAGGTAGTTAAAAATGTGTACCTGACTTGTAAAAATAACCACATTAATAACCTGATCTCTCAGGTCGACAATAAAGTTCTTGATTGATCAACCAGTGATACATCACTTAAAGTGACCAAGAGTGCGCTTAATAAGGTTTAATACATATTAGTTATTTGATTACAATAACAACCCTAAATGCTTAAGGGTGTAATTTATGTATTCGACCTTGGAATAGATAATATAGACAAATTACATCAAAGATAAGCACCAAAAAATGAAACACCTTGTATCCTATTTTGATACAATCATGCTATGCAAGATCTTAATCTTTTCGTAATTTTTGCTCGGGTCGTGGAAGCAGGCAGTTTTTCGGCAGCGGCACGTCGTATGGACATCTCTCGTTCGGCGGTCAGTAAAGCCGTCGCAAAACTTGAGAAGGATCTTAGTACACGATTATTTCTCCGAAGTACTCGACATCTTAGTTTGACTGAGACAGGCATTGCTCTTGCAGAGCATGCGACACATATTACGGAAGAGGCTGAACATGCCGAGCGAGCAGTAAATAGCCTTGATGTTGAACCGCAAGGAACACTAAAAGTGAGTGTGTCGAGTTCTTTTGGAACACGCCATATCGCACCAGCACTGCCTTGTTTTCTTGCGTGTTATCCTAAAATCAAAATTGATTTAACGCTTACTGATCGTCCGGGTAATTTGATTGAAGAGGGCTATGACGTACAAATTCGTATAACAAACGAGCCAGATCCTAACCTCGTGGCACGTAAGATTGCGCCTGTACACCGCATATTGTGTGCAACCCCCCAATATTTCCAACAATGGGGCACGCCACAAACACCTCAAGATCTAGTCAAACATAATTGTTTAGATTGTAGTCTTTCGCATGAACAGGGCTATTGGCACTTTAATGGACCGGAAGGCAATATCAAGATCCCTATATCAGGTACTTTGCGTATCAACGATAATGATGCACTTGCCCAAGCCGCTATTTATGGGCTGGGAATCGCCATGTTGCCGACTTATGCTATTGGCATGGAATTACGAGCAGGACGGCTCCAGACAGTATTGCCAGAATACCTATCGATAGAACGTCATATTTATGCGTGTTATCTCCCAAGTAGGCACTTACCTGTAAAGATACGCGCTTTTATTGATTTCCTATCAGAACACGTTGGAGATATGCCTTACTGGAACCAAGTATTAGCGTTAAAGAAACCACTTCAGAATAAAGTAGGTGCATGCGCTCCTTGTAGTTTTGCTACATCTCACGAGGGTGCCAAATGTTCTGTAGGAATCTTCAAGAACTGGGAAACTTGATTATTTGACGCGATCAATATGTAAAATACTACTACATTAAACAAGCCATCATTTTTCTATCGATGTACACGCGGCGAATATGTCGAACTATTTTCTCCACACTTGGCTTTTGGTAATCTTTTATTATCATCATGACTTCTGCTTTAGTAATAACGATGAACTAAAACTGTCTCTTAAGCAATCAGGCTAGTCTGTCCAACTTGCGCTGATGGGGTAAGTGTTTTTTCTACAAAAATCAGTGTAATTCCATTTTTATTTTTCTCTAAAATTCATATATTATTCAAATAATTAATAAGAATAAAAGGTAAGGCCTGTATCCTTGTCTAATAGGGTTCTCAAGGCGCCAGCGGTAATTCTCTTTGCGGTGACACATTTATTGTCTGTGAGGAGTGGATAGGGTAAAGCGTGCTGACACGCACCCCGAGTAACCGTAGTTTTTTCTCCAATGTAACACGCCGCAAACATTCTCCCGCTGCACGGCGAATGGCGGCTGGATCGGCAGTATGGGTAGCAAGTGTTAAGTCTCTTGTCACCGTATGAAAATCCTCGAATCGCAACTTAATCCCGATGGTGCGGCCAACATAACCTTTACGCTGAAGATCTACTGCTAAACGTGTACACAACGCAGTGAATACGTCTGATAGGGCAAGACGGTCATGGCGTGGGTGAAGGTCTTGTTCAAAAGTGGTTTCCCGACTGATTGACTTTGGTTCAGAGTATGTTGTTACCGGACGGTGATCGATGCCGTGAGAGGCTTCGTGCAGCCAGGTTGAATAACTGCGTCCAAAATGGGTTTGTAGAAAACCTAATTCCGCTTGCGCCAGCTCGGCAATGGTAGTGATGCCAAGAGATTCAAGTTTCTTGGTTGCTTTCGGGCCAATGCCATTGATTTTACGCACGGCCAGCGGCCAGATTCGATCAGGAATATCTGATATGCTAAGGATAGTAATGCCGTCTGGCTTTTTTAGGTCAGAACAAATCTTTGAGAGTAGTTTGTTCGGCGTAATACCGATAGAGCAGGTGAGCTCAGTGGCATCGTGCACAGCTTGTTTGATACGCTGTGCGAGGACTGGTGTGTCGTCGGGTAGGTCAGTGAGGTCGATGTATATTTCATCAATGCCCGTTCCTTCAATCTTGGGCGCAATACTGGCAACGGCAGCCTTGAATAGTCGCGAATAATGGCGGTAGCTGTCAAAGTCAGCGGGCAGAAGAATGGCATCCGGGGCAAGTTGTGCCGCTTTCATCATACCCATGGCTGAAAAGACGCCCAATGCACGCGCCTCGTAAGTAGATGTCGTAATAACACCGCGACCGGCGTATTCTCGCAACTTGCAAAAATGTCTGCTGCCATCATCCCTAATTGTAGGCTGGTACGT
The DNA here is from genome assembly GCA_963975255.1 of uncultured Nitrosomonas sp. GTDB lineage: Bacteria > Pseudomonadota > Gammaproteobacteria > Burkholderiales > Nitrosomonadaceae > Nitrosomonas. The sequence goes on from CAXBGL010000118.1 coordinate 3,623, forward strand.
CGTGCGTCCGCCGATCACAACCGGTAAACCGCGTAATTCCGGGTAACGTAACAACTCCACAGACGCATAGAAAGCATCCATGTCGAGGTGAGCGATACGTCGTGGTTTTGTGTTCATTATTGATACAGTATCAACGAGAACTTCTGGTTGTCAACACTCCCAAATAATAACTCCATCAATAATATCTGTTATATTTTCTGAGTCAGAAGCATTAAGGATCGAAAGCAGATCTTCATTAATTAGTTTGGTTGCTTCTGGTGTGTTTCCGGGAATAAATCGATGCCGAGTATTTGATCCGTGCTATGGCTCTGGCGGCATGTTTGTGCAATCAGAAAAGTTTGTCGAAGAACACCAAGGCCGCATCAACGAGATTTCCATCTACGGACAAGAAAGCAACCAGACCACTTTACGCCTGGCCAAAATGAACCTTGCCATTCGCGGCATTGATAGCTCACAAGTGAAATGGAAAGATATCAAGACAGCCTTAGCATTTGTTAATACAAATATTTTTGCACACGTATGTGAAGTTTCATCGTTGTATCAAATTTCTATCTACCGAATGATAAATTTAGAACATGATTCTAATTGGGTTCGTATACGCCATTAGATCCGGTGCTCCCAAGACCTTCATGCGCACTCGCGCGCGAAAATAGCAGGAAGCATTATCGCGCCCCCGTTGTTGAACCGGAACAAGGCCAACACTATCGCTACCGATAGGCGGAATCGTTGCGCTATAAACGATCTCGGCTTTACCCGAAGCGCAATTGCTAATAATTTCCGTAAAGAGGGGTGCGCCGATGCTACCGTTACCGCGTTCGATGGACACCGCCACAATGGCAATTTCTTTTTCGGTATCAACTTTAACAACCGTTCCTGGCAACGCGAGTTGATCCAACCCCTCGAAATCTAAACTGAATTGTAATTTATCTAATATGTTGCCGTGATCGGCCCAAAATGTTCCAGAGGCCATCGCATTGAGTACACCAGTGTAGCTCTTCTCAGGTGCCGTTACGTGAATACGGGAAAATGCACACGGCGCTTTATCCAAATTCACGTTGTGATAATCAGACGAAGCAATGGCACCCCAGATGGTGAAGCCGCCTTCCAACAACTGGTCCCAGACCCCACCCACTTGCGCGACCACTGGATCCCATCGATCCTGTGTTTTTACTTTATACTTGTAACTGCCAACCTCGACAATATTCTGGTGTCCGGGTGCACCTTCAATGGCCGTGAAAATCTCATTTGCGCTGTCCCAACGCATGATATCGCCCAGGCTCGCTTCTACTTCATCAACTTTTCGCGACGGATGATTGTAAGTAATAAGTGCGCGCGCTGGCTGCTGTGACAATTCGCGCAGAAAATCTAAGGTCGCATCGTCGGAAGCCTTGCGGTTGGGATCTTGCTTGCCTTCACGAATACTAAGTTCAGCAACATCGCCTAACTCCCGTAATAAGGTTGCTTCATCATTCGGTCCTACAATGACGTTCACGTGTTCGGCGCCACCGTACGATGGCATATTAAGTTCTATGCCAGTAAATAGCAGCAGGTCTGGATGTTGCTGGCGCAACAGTTGAATCTCTGCGACTTGTTTTCGACTAGCACTGCCTTTGGTCGCCGAATGGTCGGTAATCGCAATCGCATCACAGCCATTATCCTTACCAAGTTGCACGAGCTCGGCAGGAGAAAGTGCACCATCGGAATAACTTGTATGTGTGTGATGGTCGAAAGTTAGGTGCGTACCATTTCGCGCCCACGAGGGGTTGACAACAAACTCTGCGTTCGAAGTTTCATTAAACGACAGCCATAGCACAAATCCAAGTGTTGCCACTAGCGGCAAGCTGACGAGGAGAAAGCGCGTTTTTGACCCCGTTTGCCGGCTATCTGCGGTTTGCGATCCGGATCCTGCACTCACGCTCGATTGTATCGAAACACCATGTTTAGCATGCTGTTCTAATAGATCGCGCAACGCGTGTGAATGACTATAATTAGCCTTCGCCGCCAAAGCCGTTAACGCATTCCAACTTTCATTATCGATTTTCACCGTTACTTTAACCCATTCAGACTTTTGTTGGTCGATGTCGATACGCAAGCGCTCGAATTTAGTAGCATGTTCCGGAGGAATTCGCGGATCGTTCGTTGCGACCGCGATCATCACAGCACATGTTTCTGTAATATCTAAACCCGCTTCACGAGCCAAACCCTGCAGGTAGTCGGATTGAAATTGATGAAGATTGAGTTGTAGTGTGCGATCAGTTGTGGAACCAGCTTCACGTGCATCGAGATTTTGTTTGTTTGGTGGCGTAGAGTTTTTCGACATTTGAGCATTGAGTGTTTCAGTATGGTCACAAGATGCTTGCTGCGTATTTGTAGTTTGCTCGTGAAACCCTTCGTCTTTCGTCGCGCGATTCGCGATCCGATTCTTCACCCAACGCATGGCCGGCACCTCTAGTATTGCATATGAGAACTGACTAATCGTAAACGTTGCCACAAGTGTTGTTGCCGCGAAAATCAGCGGGTTATCGGGTGCCGACATATCTACCCAACCCATACATTGCGCGATTACCTTCTGTACGGGGTAGTGAAATATGTAGATGCCATATGAAATTGCACCTAACCACGCGATCACACGCGACGTAAGCACTGTTTTTGCGATTCGACTAAACGGCACTGATACAACAACGATAGCAAGTAGTAAAGGAATAAACGGGAAGTTATATCGTCCGTGGGGAAGTTGGAGAACGTCATCAATTGGCGTTGCTAGAATCAATAGAATGGCGAAAGTCCCTAGGGCGATTACGATATCAAATATACCGCGACCGTTCGGCCACGCGACGTTCGATTTTAGTAAATACAAAAAAAATCTGGCTGCAAGTACGCCAAACAAAAAATGCGGTAGATGGCCTAAAGTTGAATAAGTTAAGACAAAGCTATTCGGCCCGCTCAAGTATAGTGAAATCGGCCAGATCAACTTTTGGTGAATCGGAAAAGTCGCATTTGCAACCGCATATTCGACGAGCCAATGATTCATGTAGTACAGCGCTGGAATCAACAGAAAGATCACAACGGCGGCGGACGACGCCCTAAACTTGCGCAGCGCCAAAAACAATATCGGCAGAATTATGTAAAACTGCGCTTCCACCGCCAGTGTCCAGAATGGCTGATTTAACGACAATATATTCCAATCGCTAACATTATAAACAAACAATACATGCGAAATAATGTTGTTCCAACTCGGACTAGCTCCCGCCATCGATTTGACAAAAAGGATGGTAAATAGGCAGAAGTAATATGCGGGAATAATTCGGCCGGCCCGGCGCCAAGCGTAATCGCGCAGTCGTGGCTTTTGTATCTCCCCCAGCTGTGCTTGCCAGAATGGCAACGACAGTAACAAACCGCTCAGCACAAAAAATAGTGCGACACCCGTGTTGCCATTAGCGAGTAATCGCTCCAAATCGAATGCACCGAAATTGGCGCGCAAGCCGACTTGCTGATTAAAGTGAACAAAGAACACTGCCAAAGCAGCAATTGCCCTGAGACCGTCCATTCCAGGCAAATATCTAGCGGATACAACTCGATCATTATGTCTGGTGTTCCGTGATGCATGAGCGGTGCTAGTGATTGCAACTTTTGCACTGCCTGGGCCACCACGTGTCCCATGAAAATTCGATAATTCGTGGCGACGTTGATAATGATGAAATGCTATACCAATCGCAACCGCTAGCAGTGAATCTGTAATTTCAGGTGTTGTATTTACAAAGAATATTTGTAAATACTCGCTTGCCAACAATGAAATCGCCGTTGTAATGGTCGCCACTTTGAGCGATATCCGACATTCCGTTAGCAACCAAATTAAACTTCCATAGAGCGCCACCTTTTTAAACATTGCCAACACGTTGACGAGAAGGTTACTACTTAAAGAGCCGCTAAATGGCACCCAACTAAAACTAGTTGGTGTTGCTCTAAGCTCGAACGGCGTGTAGTTAATGCCGATAAGCACAACAACCAACGACAATGCTAGCCAACTGGGTCGGTAGTGCTTGCGTAGAATCCACCAAACGGGTAAGGCGGCAAGGCCACCAATGATCTTTGCCGATGAAATGGTATTCCCGACGATGAAGAATCCGCCAATCACCGACAACGCCACAATGAATAGATAGTTTTTTTGTGCAAATAAAGAATTACGTGATCGCAATAGAAAGTGAAAAACAATCAACCACATCGTGAGTGATTGTGCGATCCATAATGGATTTAGTGGGTCGACCAAGAGATTCTTGACGTTGTCTATGATTAACTGCAAATCGATCGACGGCACAAACGGTGCTAGCCCAAACAATAACCAAATTACTGCCAATACGACGGGGATTTCCGGATAGTCACTCGAACCGCCCAAACTGCGCAACACGCGACTTAAGGGCGAAAGCCCGATGCCACAACCAATCGCGCTACCGATTAGATTCAATATGGCGTCGCTACCGGCAGGTACACGCCCCGGAATAACCAATTGCGCCACCTGAACAGCAAATGCGAGTATGAACGAAAGTGTTAAAACTAGGATCAGGCGTAATCCAAATGGATAATGTGAAAATACACCGATGGCAATAAAACCGAACGGCAAAAACAGCAAAATGTTTGCTATAAAATCGCCTTTGGAGGTTTCAGATACACTGAAATGAAAAAGACTTTCAAGCAGTATCGGTTGATATGAACTTAAATCGACAACGAAAGGAAACAGCGATCCATAGATAATCAAGAACGTTGTGACGATTAGGAGGAGACGCATTTAAGGACTGTGGTTCATGGTTATGTCTGCGTTTGAAACGTGATCACTCGTATTTCAAGACGACGTAACGGTGAGTATCTTTTTCCTTCACCCAGTCGCTTCGGTTTTCTGGGATACAAAACGTAAAAAAAAAATCGATTGTCCTGTAACCGGGTCGGATATACGCTCACGAAAACGGCAGGGATATGCATTGCATTTTGGAATAAACGACATATAAGAAAAATAATAGCCCTTTTTTATAAGGAGGAAAGTACTGGAAGTTGAATCCGTTGTCAAACTGAGCTGGGTCCGCTTTAGTGGACGGATAAGTCACTAGCATTATGCAGCG
>CAXBGL010000119.1:0-8370 GCA_963975255.1 uncultured Nitrosomonas sp.
TCAAATTGATGTGCTGCGCACCTTGATATCGCCCTATTTCGAGACAGACCCATATTCTGTAGCGCGGTAAGTGGCTTAAGTAGGTTATGTTGCTGAAAGATATAGCCCGTTTGTTGATGAACTTTAACTTTAATTTGTTCAGTACTGTTAATTAATTGTTGATCGAGAATTTTTACGCTACCGTTAAGAGCTTGGCGTAAGCCACCGATAATGGTCAAGAAAGTAGTTTTTCCGGAACCGGAGGGTCCCGTCATCAATACGATTTCACCTTTTTGGATTGAGATGGTGACATTTTTTAGAACGGGTTGCGTCAGTTCACCACTGCCAAAGCTAAAATCCAAGTTATGTACATCAATTAATACTGACATCAGAACATATCTGCTGGATTGGCAGCTTTTAAATTGCGTATCACCAGGAATCCAGCCGTTGCGCACATATAAAGAATAAAAAAAGAAAACATTCGTGACCTTACTTAAAGTCATCGGCATGGGCATAAATACTTGCGATTCAGCCAAGTGGTATAAACCCAGTGAAAGTATTTAGCCCGGGATAAAGCCCAGTAGCGCCAGAAAAAAAGCGGATGCAAATACAACGCGAATAAAGTAACCATGTTGATAACCCATGGCTTTCAGTGTCGCGAATTCATTACGATAATTGGCGATATCAGTAAAAAGAATTTGACAAACAATCACCAATCCGACTACCAATTCCATTACCGTACCAAAACCAATTGGCGCAGTATTTGCCCAATAAAGTTTTTCATATTCAAGCAATTCTTCATAAGTAAAAATATTGACGAACTCTTTAAGCTGACTGCGAAGCTCAGCTTGAACTTGCTTTGTCGACGCCTCAGGATGAAGTTTAATGACACCTAAATCGATGCCGCCGGGATTTCTGTTCGGGTAAATATGCAAGAAATTTAAATCGCTTGTTACCGTATTGCCATCGGCGGCAAAAGAAACACCCAGTTGAAAAAGGCCGAGTATTTTTACTTAATAATCATTAATCTCCGTTATATTCTGACCTGCGTTTAGCAATTGACGGATTGGACCGAATTCAGGGTGTCCGGATTAAAACCGTAAACCATAAGCGTTCTTTTAACTTGAGTTGCAATATTCTTAAAAGGGGCTAGACCTAAATATAAAGGCGAAACCTCAGGATCGCTGGATGTCCCAATGTCCGCATGAGTTCGCTGCGTTTGAAATGAACCGGACGCCACATGGCCTCACTTTGCTTATGCATCAAAAATAAATCACCACTTAATTTTGAAGGCGCGGAAGCAGCGCTGGCATACAGAAAATCTTTAAATCCTAACTGCATAAATACCAAGACGCAGGCGAATAAAACACCGCAGATCGCAGCAATTAATTTTGTTTGATCATGGGTTAACTGCCGCCAAGCCAAACGAGCTGGAAAATAACACCAAACGATGGTATTCATGGCTCAATCCGTATTGAACCTGCCGAAAAATATGATGTTGCAAATCTGTGACTGCCTGAGGTTCCAGAGTAAGGCGTACTTATAATGCGATTGTCTTTATCTGCCAAAGGATCGGTGTCGTTTAAATCATTCTTCTTGACTTGAAACCCCAGTTGTCTTACTTGAGCGTTATAGATACGTTTAAATCCTGAAGCGTTGATATACGCTTTTTGTCCTACTTTTTCTTTAGATAGGTCAGATTCATAGATTTCTGCAACCACATTAAGTTGCGATAAACCTGCTATTTTTTTGTCATGATCCGAAAGTGCCGCTAATTGATCACCTGATCTGACCAGATCACCTTCATGAAAAAAAGATGTTTTACTCTGGCCTCTTCAGGGCCTGCATTATGGGAAACTTTAATGACACGGGAGCGTGGTTCAACATATCCTAGTACCCCAATTCCCAGTTTGCTTTTTGTAAGATGAGTTGTGTCAGCAGCGATACTGAGATGGATGAAAATAAAATTTACAATAATAAAAAATTAACCAAGTATTCTCTGGTGCATAAATAATTCCGTATTTTGACTGAGTTATTAATTGTTGCTTAATTAATCGTAGTTTATGGAGATTCTTGAGTCTGACAACATAAATGACTTGTCTATCTCGAACTGGTGGTCGAGCAATGTCCGGCTTCTTGTTTTGTAAAATCTGTGAGTCAATCGCGCTTTTCTAGAACTCGAGGGTTAGTTGTTGGTAACGGTTTTCTTTTTTGAAATAAGAAATATTATTCCTTTAACAAGTTTCGCAACCCAGTCCTGTATTCCTCCTTGCAATTTTTTTGTGCTGTTTCAATTATAAAAAGTTTCTCTAAATCAGTCTGTGCAGATGTAACTTCATTTAGAATTTGCGAAATGATCACAGCATAACCAACCTTGCGACTATTCAGAAATTCGTACAGTTCCACGAGAAGCGCAACTACTTTGTTGATATTCATTTAGAGCATTAGGTTTCAATAAAAGTCTGAGTGTACCAGGAGGGCCAATTTTAGTTTTACCAAGTATCTTGACCGATTTAGTCTCTTGTTGAAAAGAAGGTATCAAGCAAATATTTGAGTTGGAATGGTTATATAAAATTGGCAGAATAAGTTAGAACGGTTAGGATTGGCCTGTTTTTTTCAGTAAACATAAAAATGGCAAATATTGGGTTCATTGGTCTGGGTATCATGGGTAGACCCATGGCTGGGCATCTGATTCAGGGTGGGCACACCTTGTTTCTGCATACACGCAGTGGTATGCCAGAAGAGCTGATTGTACAGGGTGGCACGGCTTGTTCGTCACCCAAAGCAGTGGCGCATAATGCTGACATGATTATTACGATGCTTCCTGATACGCCTGACGTAGAAAAAGTCTTGTTTGGTGAATACGGTGTGGCAGATGGTTTGACGACAGATAGCGGTCAGTCAAAAATCGTAGTGGATATGAGCTCGATTTCTCCAATTGAAACGCGGAAATTTGCTGAGCAAATAAGTAAATTGGGTTGTGATTATGTGGACGCGCCTGTTTCTGGTGGTGATGTGGGGGCGCAGAATGCAACGCTTACGATTATGGTGGGTGCGACTCAAGTGGTATTTGACCGGATAAAACCTGTTTTTGAATTGATGGGGGAAAATATTACGTTGGTAGGTGAAAATGGAGCGGGTCAAATTTGTAAAATCGCCAATCAGATCATTGTTGCACTTACGATTGAAGCAGTGGGCGAGGCATTATTGTTTGTATCCAAAGCGGGTGCAGATCCAGAAAAAGTGCGCCAGGCTTTAATGGGTGGTTTTGCTGCATCGCGCGTGTTGGAGATTCACGGTGATCGCATGATTAATCGACGATTTGACCCTGGATTTCGTATTGAACTGCAACAGAAAGATTTAGATATTGCGTTATCCAGTGCTTCCGCATTGGGGTTGAGTCTGCCTAATACCACTACGGTGCATGAATTATATAACGCGTGTATCGCGCATGGTGGTGCCAAGTGGGATAATTCAGCGATTGTGAAAATGCTGGAATTACTGGCTAATCATGAAATATCAGGGATAAAACCATGACTGCTGCAGAACTTGTCAAAGCATTCCGTGTTTTTCTACCAGCCGAGGCAGTATTGCATCAGACAGAAGACTTAAGGCCTTATGAATGCGATGCTTTGTCGGCTTATCGACAAACGCCCATGATTGTTGTTCTGCCGCAAGCAGAAGCAGAAGTCATCCAGATTCTGCAATTGTGCCATGCTACTCAAACACCTGTCGTGGCAAGAGGCGCGGGAACCGGGTTGTCGGGTGGTGCCTTACCGCATGCGCAGGGCGTGTTGTTGTCATTAGCTAAATTAAATCAAATTATTGAAATTGAGCCGCTGGCACGTACTGCACGGGTACAGCCGGGTGTGAGAAATCTGGCGATCAGTGAAGCAGCCAAACCATATGGCATGTATTATGCACCAGATCCTTCCTCACAAATTGCATGTTCTATTGGCGGAAACGTGGCCGAAAATTCAGGTGGAGTACATTGTCTGAAATATGGGTTGACTGTGCATAATATTCTCAAACTACGCGTATTGACTATTGAGGGTGAATGTCTGGAAATTGGCGGTGCTGGGCTGGATAGTCCTGGTTATGACTTGTTGGCACTCATGACAGGTAGTGAGGGTATGCTGGGGATTGTAACTGAGATAACCGTAAAACTGATCCCCTTGCCGGAAAAAGCACAATTAGTGATGGCGGCGTTTGATGATGTGCATCAAGCAGGTAAAGCTGTGGCGAATGTCATTGGTGCGGGAATTATTCCCGCTGGAATGGAAATGATGGATAAAATCACAATCCACGCGGTGGAGGATTTTGTACAGGCTGGTTATGATATGGATGCCGCAGCTATCCTGTTGTGTGAATCCGATGGGACAGCCGAAGAAGTGGCGGATGAAATTGAACGAATTAATGCCATTATGCAACAAAGTGGTGCGATCAAAATAAGCACGTCTCGTGACGAAGACGAGCGACTGCTTTTCTGGGCCGGGCGTAAAGCCGCTTTTCCAGCGGCAGGCAGAGTTTCACCGGATTATTACTGTATGGACGGTACCATTCCGCGCAAGCATTTGGCAGATGTACTGCGCGGTATTGAGAATCTTTCCAATGAATATGGTTTGCGCTGTATGAATGTGTTTCATGCAGGGGATGGGAATTTACACCCATTAATTTTGTATGATGCCAATAATCCTGGGGAATTAGAAAAAACCGAAGAATTTGGTGCCCAGATACTGGAAATGTGTATTCGGGTGGGCGGAACCATCACGGGAGAACACGGTGTGGGCGTGGAAAAAATTAACCAGATGTGTTCGCAATTTAAAACGGATGAGTTGGAAATCTTTCATGCGGTCAAAGCAGCTTTTGATCCCAATGGGTTGTTAAATCCTGGGAAGGCTGTGCCGACTTTGCATCGCTGTGCTGAACTTGGGGCAATGCATGTGCATCAGGGTGAAGAAAAGTTTCCCGAGCTATCGCGGTTTTAATAAGTTTTGGAATCTTTACAAACTATTATCAACGAGTTTACGGTCATTATTCGCACCGCTGCTGAAAGTAAAACACCCATCATTATTCGAGGAAGCGGTAGTAAAGACTTTTACGGTAACCAAGTGGTCGGAGAAAATAATGGCAGCCTGGATGTCACGACTTATAGTGGTATTGTTGATTACGAGTCAACGGAATTAGTCGTGACTGCACGTGCGGGCACGCGTTTGGCTGATCTTGAAGCGGCGCTCCATAAGCAAGGCCAAATGTTGGCATTTGAACCGCCCTATTTTGGTACAACAGCCACATTGGGTGGTTGTGTTGCCACGGGGCTTTCTGGCCCACGTCGAGTATCTGCGGGTGCTGTGCGAGACTTTGTGCTGGGTGCACGTTTGTTAGATGGTCAGGGCAATGATTTGCGTTTTGGCGGGCAGGTCATGAAAAATGTGGCGGGCTATGATGTGTCGCGCTTAATGGTGGGTGCGATGGGGACATTGGGTGTGTTGCTTGAAGTTTCGCTAAAAGTATTGCCGCTGCCGCAAGCCGAACTGACGGTACAAATGCAAATGAATGAGGCCGCAGCCATTGAAAAAATGAATGTCTGGGCAGGTAAGCCGTTACCTATTTCTGCCACTTGTTTTTTTGACGATTTACTGACGTTTAGACTTTCTGGTGCCGAGTTGGCGGTGCGAGCAGCCCATACTAAACTCGGTGGTGAGGTGTTGGTAACTGGTTCTGCGTTTTGGCAGTCAGTATGTGAGCAAACCCATAATTTTTTTCAAACACAGCAATCAGTCTGGCGTTTATCCATACCATCAACGACACAAACTTTATTCTTACCAGGACAACAGCTTGTTGAGTGGAATGGCGCTTTGCGTTGGTTTGTTAATAATGAAGCAGTGGATGCAGAAACGATACGTATAGTGGCAAAAAAAGCAGGTGGACACGCGACATTGTTTCGTAACCACAAATTAAGCGCCGGTGCATTTCAACCGCTGGATCCAAACATGATGAAAATACACCAAAGACTTAAACAAAAATTTGATCCAGCAGGGATATTCAATCCTGGCCGACTCTATCCAGAATTATAAAAATGCAAACTGATCTCGCCAAGTTTATTAAAGACTCTCCAGAAGGACAGGAAGCAGACGCTATTCTGCGTAGTTGCGTACACTGTGGTTTTTGTCTCGCGACTTGTCCGACTTACCAGTTATTAGGTGACGAGCTGGATAGTCCACGCGGGCGTATTTATCTGATGAAACAGGTGTTGGAAGGTCAGTCCGTGACACAAAAAACCCAACTGCATCTGGATCGTTGCCTGACTTGTCGTGCTTGTGAAACCACTTGTCCGTCGGGGGTGCGCTATGGCCGTCTGATTGATATCACGCGTGTGGTTGTGGAAGAGCAAGTCAAACGGGATGTTCTTTCTGTCGTTATACGTTATGCACTACGTCAGGCTTTACCCAATCCCAGTATATTTAAATCATTGCTTGCACTGGGAAAAGTGGCGCGCCCATTATTGCCAGGAAGCCTCAAAAAATCCGTTCCGATCAGAGCGCGGCCCGCAAAAAAATGGCCTGCAGCACAACACACACGCAAGATGTTAGTATTGGATGGCTGTGTACAACCCATGTTGGCACCTAATATTAATGTGGCAACAGCACGTGTGTTAGATGGTTTGGGTGTTTCGTTGATCAAAGCAGAAAAAGCGGGTTGCTGCGGTGCTCTGGTATATCATTTGAATGCGCAGCAAGAAGGACTGGATTACATGCGCCGCAACATTGATGCCTGGTGGCCATTGATTGAGCAGAAGGCGGTCGAGGCGATTGTCATCACTGCCAGTGGCTGTGGCGTAACAGTAAAGGAATATGGGTATTTATTGCGCCATGACCCAGCCTATGCAGACAAAGCAGCTCAAATTTCAGCTTTGACCAAAGATATCAGTGAGATTTTGGATGCCGAGCTAGAATATGTGCAAATAATGCTTAATAAACAGCCTCAAAACCAAGAAAAACCAAAGCTGTCTTTTCATGCTCCTTGTACGCTTCAACACGGCATGCAAATACGCGGTGTGGTAGAAAAGATTTTGCTTGCGGCTGGTTTTGAGTTAACCATTACTCCAGATACGCATCTTTGCTGCGGTTCGGCAGGTACTTATTCAATACTCCAACCAGAGCTTTCTCAACAGTTGTTAAAAAATAAAGTGAATGCCCTAGAATCGGGTAAACCTGAACAAATTGCTACCGCAAATATTGGTTGCTTAACACATTTACAGAGTGGCACAACGTTTCCGGTGAGACATTGGATTGAGTTGTTAGATGAGCAGTTATTTTCTGAGGATAAAGGAATCAAGCAAGGAATTATTTGATTGGGGTGATTAGTTTGTTGATATATATATATAAATAATTCTATGCACATATGGATTTACGTCAGGTCAGGCGACGCTGTTTCTCCAGTTCTTAATTAATTTGTTATACAATCGCGGTCTGAGTTGTTCGAGCAAAATCGCTGGGCATACATGAATAATAATTGGAATTGAATTGATTTGCAGATTACAAATTGGAGTGATTATGAAAGAAGTATCTAGATGTGGTTGGATAATAAAACTAGGTGGTGCGGTACTGGTGTCGTTGCTGGCACTGCCATCGTATGCACAGTTAATGTTAGCCCATGAGGGACATCATGGCGGCGGCGGATGCGTCATAGAAACGGGTGATTTTCCAGTTACATTTAGCGCTTATGAAGTGCCTGACGGCAATCTTCCGCCGATGCACTCATTCTGTGATCACGTGCCTAACGCGGGTAATGTGAATTTGACGATAGAATTGCCGCGTGACGCACGTGAGATACCACTTGCTGTGCGCTTGGTAAAAGCAGGGCATGATGGCGGAGTGCATGACAGTACTGCCAGCAACAACCAGAATGAAAGTAATGATATGAATTCTGATGAGCAGGATGCAGAAGAGCATGAAGGGCACGGTGCAGTAGAACATGAGGGACATGGTGAAGCAGAGCATGGCGTCGTGTATATGCCTGCAGAAGTTCATAATTCTGGAATTATTGTGGTTGCTACAGCACTGACAGAAGAGGGTCAATACTCGATCCTGTTAGAAAAGACAGATGATGCGGGTAATGTCAGCACTGCTGTGAGTATTCCATTGCATGTTGGAGGCGGGGGCGGTCACGGTGGTCATGGTGGTATCGGCATGATGGAAATTGCACTGTTATTGGTCGTGGTAGGCGGGGGAGCATTTTATTTCTTACGCCGTAAGCAAGCAGCGGCAACTTCAGATAAATCAGATGCATCTTGATTTTATTTGAGTTATTAGTTTAATTGAGGTTGAGCCAGTCAAAATCTCTTGACAGTAAAGAGGGTACTCAGTAGTCTGTGTGAGAGTTTAGTTG
>CAXBGL010000120.1:0-8343 GCA_963975255.1 uncultured Nitrosomonas sp.
TCTTGATACACATTGGACACTCAATTCAACAGTTAATTGTGACATAGCCATATATAACTAGCAAAGTAGATAAAATTATTATACAGATTACTGATTAAGTTTCTAATTTTTAGAGTATTTGGGTGAGTGTTTGTCGTATGAGAAAGAATGATTTTTATTAAACAAGCCGTGGCTTGGTAACTTACTAAACTGCAAGCATTTGTAGCAAAGTCTTGACAGTTTTATATCCAGACTGTGTGAAAACTCAATTGGATATATAATTATATTTTCCAGTTAGATAGAGCATCTCATGAGTGGATTAATTGAGGGCGAAGCCCGAACTCAATCCGCCCCACTTGATACACAGAAACGTTTTAGCGCTAGTAGACCACCTTTTACACATAGTAGACTTAGTGGCTATGGCCTTGCCATTCGCTAGTAGTTAGCATCTAATAATGGTATGAATCACTAAGGATGATAACCGTCTACAGAGGACTTTCACCTCATTAGTCCATATCTATGCTGGGCGTACACAAGGTGTTATCAATATTATCGAATACTGGCACCAACCGGATGGAATCTTATCTGCAAGTATGGAGGATTCACTGATGCATGAAATGTCACTCTGTGAAAGCGTTTTGCAAGTACTGCAGACTGAAGCGGACAAACAGGGCTTCAATAGAGTTAAAGCGGTATGGCTGGAGATAGGCGACTTATCCAGCGTAGAACCTGAAGCAATGTTATTTAGTTTTGATGTGGTCACGCGAAACAGTCTGGCTGATGGTGCAAAATTAAATATTATTAGTGTACCTGGTGATGCATGGTGTACACAGTGCGCAAAAAATGTGCTTGTTCAGCAACATTTCGATCAGTGCCCTGATTGTGGCAGCTATCAATTACAAGTAACAGGTGGCGAAGAGATGAGAATTAAAGAACTGGAGGTAGAGTAATGTGTACTGTATGTGGTTGTAGCAAAGGTGAAAGCCGAATAGAAGGCAAAAATGAGCACTCTCACCCTGTACATGGTGGCGACAGCCATCATTATGGGCATGGTCCGGCACATGCACATGCACACGCACCTGGTATGAGTCAGGCACGTATGATTCAAGTGGAACAGGATATTCTCGGCAAAAACAATGAATACGCCAAGGCTAATCGTAGTTTATTTATCAGCAAAGGCATTTTGACACTGAATCTTGTCTCTAGTCCCGGATCAGGGAAAACGACACTGCTTGTCCGAACATTGCAGGACCTTCAAGATGAATTGCCACTAACTGTTATCGAAGGTGACCAAGAAACCAGTCAGGATGCAGATCGTATTCGTAAAACAGGTGTGCCGGCCATTCAGATTAATACCGGTAAAGGTTGTCATCTTGATGCACGTCAGGTAGGCCATGCTATTGAATATCTCTCACCAGCTGATGCTTCGATACTCATGATTGAAAACGTTGGCAATCTGGTCTGCCCTGCCGCTTTTGATCTGGGTGAAGCATACAAAGTTGCCATACTTTCAATTACCGAAGGTGAAGATAAGCCTATTAAATACCCGGACATGTTCCACGCTGCTGATATTTTGCTGCTCAATAAAATTGACCTTTTGCCTTACCTTCAATTTGATATTAAAAAATGTATTGAATACGCACAGCGAGTCAATCCCGGCATCCAGGTGTTACAAGTATCTGCAATCAATGGCGAGGGTATGTCGGCCTGGTATCAGTGGATACGCCGGGCACATCAAATTCAATTATCCAGCAGGACTGCATATTCGATTCTTTGACTCCTGCAAGGCAAGCACGGTAGATTAGGATGATCACAATGGGCACTATCAATTCAAAAAAGAACAATCTAACCGTAATAACCTTGCGTGTACGCGGTTTGGTTCAAGGCGTTGGTTTCCGCCCTACCGTCTGGCGCTTAGCAAATAAATTGGGATTAAAAGGTAACGTACGTAATGATGGCGAAGGGGTATTGATTAATTTTTTTGCAACGACAGAAACAACAAAAAATTTTATACAGATATTATTAGATAAGTGTCCACCTCTGGCACGGATAGACACCATTGAACAAATATCCAGCAACATTAAAAGTGATCAAACAGAAATTGCCACGGGTGTCATTGCTGATGCCGCAACCTGCCTCGATTGCCAACAAGATCTCACCAATTCATCTGACCGACGCTTTCAGTACCCATTTCTTAATTGTACACATTGCGGCCCTCGTTTCTCTATTATTCGTCGCATCCCATACGACAGAGTGAATACCAGTATGTCTGGATTCAAGCTTTGCAATCGTTGCCTTAGTGAGTATGAGAATCCTACCGACAGACGCTTTCATGCACAACCGACTGCTTGTAAAGAATGTGGGCCGATTGCTTGGTTAAGTGATCAAGATGGTAAAATCATTGCTACTGAATCGGCTATTACTGAGACGGTGCGACATTTAAAACAAGGTGCGATTGTCGCCATTAAAGGTACTGGTGGGATCCACCTTGCCTGTGATGCGAATAATAAAGTAGCTGTCGAACAGTTAAGGTTGCGTAAAAAACGACCACACAAGCCCTTTGCCCTGATGGCCGGCAGTCTTGCTCAGATTCGCCGCTACTGCAAAGTTAACGACGTTGAAGAAAGTGCGCTGACCAGTCCGGCATCGCCAATTGTGATACTGGACGCGTTGAACACAAAGTTGCTCCCATCAAACATTGCCCCTGATCAAAAAAAGTGGGGTTTTATGCTCCCATACAGTCCATTGCACCACTTGCTAATGGCGGAACTGCAACACCCCATTGTATTAACATCAGGTAATCGTTCCGAAGAACCACAATGTGTTGAAAATGAAGATACGTTAAATCGTCTACATGGCATTGCTGAGTTTTTTCTTTTGCATAATCGACCTATCGAAAACCGAATTGATGATTCGGTAGTACGAACAATGAATGGTCAGCTACAGGTATTACGGCGCGCAAGAGGTTACGCACCGGGTCACCTGCGACTGCCTGCAGGTTTTTATAATCACCCACCTCTTCTGGCATTTGGTGGGGAACTAAAAAACACTTTTTGTCTATTAAAAAATGGTCACGCTATATTGTCTCAGCATATGGGTGATTTGGAAGATGCGCGAACATTTTCGGACTACCAGAAAAATATTAACTTATACCTTGATCTTTACGCGCACAAACCAGAAGTTTTGGCAGCCGATAATCATCCAGAATATCTTTCCACAAAACTTGGTATTAAATGGGCTGAAAAGGAAGATATTCCTCTTTTACAGATACAGCATCATCATGCACACATTGCTGCCTGTATGGCCGATAATCACATTGATCTTAACGAAGGGCCGGTCATCGGCGTTGCTTTTGATGGCATGGGTTTGGGTGATGACGGTACTTTATGGGGTGGTGAATTTTTACTTGCGGATTACCAAGACTACAAACGCTTGGCTCATCTAAAACCTGTCGTTATGCCCGGCGGATCGCTTGCTGTGCACGAACCCTGGCGTAACACCTGGGCACAACTAAATGCTGTAATGGGTTGGGAAGCGTTCACTCAAAAATATTCTACCCTTAAAATATATGAAACATTAAATAGCAAACCAGTTGCCACATTACAGAAAATGCTTAATAAAGGAATTAATTCGCCATTAACCTCATCCGCTGGACGTTTGTTCGATGCTGTCGCCGCGGCAGCTGGTTTAGTACCACAGCAATGCAGTTATGAGGGGCAAGCAGCCATGGCACTGGAAGCCAGTATTCATAAACAAACCTTTGAACGTGTTACACCCTATGACTTCCTACTGAACAAACAAGATGAAATGTATGTGCTGGATCCAACACCCATGTGGACAGATCTACTGAATAATTTAAACACAAAAGCAGCGACAAGTTCTATTGCTGCTCGCTTTCATCGCGGGTTTGCACAAATCATTATTGACACGGGAAGCCTACTCGCAACCGAGAATAAAATTAACCGTGTTGCGCTGAGCGGCGGTGTATTTCAAAACTGTACATTGTTCAAGCTTGTTGTAACAGGACTAGAGAGAAAAAATATACAAGTACTCACTCATCATCAGATACCCACTAATGACGGTGGACTTGCATTAGGTCAAGCTGTCATTGCAGCAGCGCGTAAAATAAAACAGAGGAATTAATTATGTGTCTCGGTATTCCAGGTCAAATTATTGAGATTATCGATAAGGATAATATGATTGCCAAAGTTGATATTTCGGGTGTTAAACGTGCCGTGAATATTATTTGCATTATCGATGATGAACATCCCGTAGAAAGTTGTATTGATGACTGGGTATTAGTACACGTTGGTTTTGCAATGAGTCGTATTGATGATGATGAAGCACAAAAAACATTGGCACTATTAAATGAACTTGGCGAATTTCAAGAAGAAATGGCCGCAATAAAAGCCAGTCAGGTTGACTTAGAGGATTAATCATGCCGCAGAATAACGATCAGCGTAAAGATCCACTACACGAACTGTATCCTTTTCTACATGGGGGGAAAAAAGACAGCGTCAGTGAGAATACCGCGCTACTTGAATCTATACGTCAGAAATCTCAACATTCATTAGATATCAAACAAAAGTTTTTTACTGATAACGCGCAGGCACTTATTGAAGCCGCACGCGCAATAGCCAATGTGTATCAAAATAAAGGTCGCATGTTTACCATGGGAAATGGTGGATCCAGTTGTGATGCCGCACATTTCGCTGTTGAGTTCCAACACCCTGTTACGGCTGGACGCCCTGCTCTGCCGGCAATGAATTTATGTGTTGATACAGCAATGATTTCTGCGGTTAGTAACGACGTTGGGGTACGCCATATTTTTGTTCGCCAACTTGATGCGCATGCACAAGCCAAAGATGGTCTTGTCGGATTTTCCACGAGTGGAAAATCCGAAAACCTGATGGAAGGCTATCGTAAGGCAAAAGAATTAAAAATGGTAACAATTGGTTTTACCGGTGGTGACGGCGGTGCGATGAAAAGCAGTAATTTGGTGGATCACTGTTTGGTAGTCAAAACTGATTCAATACACCGCGTACAAGAAGTTCATGTTGCGTGCTATCACATTCTTTGGGATTTAGTGCATACCCTACTCGCCGATCAACGTGGTCGTCTTAGCGACAACAGAATAGATAATAGGGAGGAAATGAGATGAAGTATGTCGACGAATTCCGAGATCCTATAAAAGCAAAAGCATTAATTGATGAGATTCATGCACTGAAAGATAAAATCTACAGAATATATGACAAGCCACTGCAATTAATGGAATTTTGCGGTGGTCACACCCATACTATTTTTCGTTATGGTGTCGAGCAAATGTTACCCGACTGGATTGAACTGGTTCATGGACCAGGCTGTCCTGTTTGCGTTCTACCCATGGGTCGGGTCGATGATTGTGTCACCCTGGCAGAACGACCGGATGTTATCTTCACAACCTTTGGCGATGCCATGCGCGTTCCCGGTTCTAAAAAAAGTCTATTACAAGCTAAAGCCGATGGCGCTGATATACGTATGGTCTATTCGCCGCTTGATGCTTTAGCGCTGGCGCGGAAAAATCCTGATCGTCAGGTCATTTTCTTTGCCTTAGGGTTCGAGACAACGATGCCAAGCACTGCACTGACCGTCTTGCAGGCTGAAAATGAAGGTATTGAAAACTTTTCGTTATTTTGCAATCACATTACAACGGTACCCACAATCAAAGCCATACTCGATTCACCAGATATGCAGATCGATGGCTTTCTTGCACCGGGTCACGTCAGTATGGTGGTTGGCGAGAAACCCTTTAAGTTTGTTGCACAGACTTATGACAAACCCATTGTTATCTCTGGCTTTGAACCTTTAGATATATTGCAATCCATCTGGATGGTATTAAAACAACGCGCCGAAAAACGTTGTGAAGTTGAAAACCAATATGTACGTATTGTACCGGCTGCAGGCAATCCACCTGGATTGAATGCAATAAACAAAGTTTTTGAATTACGTGAATTTTTCGAATGGCGCGGGTTGGGGTCCATTGACCATTCGGGTGTAAAGATGCGTGGTACCTATTCGCGATTTGATGCAGAGTGTAAATTCACAGTTCCTAATATTAAAATTGCTGACCCCAAATCTTGCCAGTGCGGTGAAGTACTTAAAGGTGTCATTCGTCCATGGGAGTGCAAAGTTTTTGGCTCAGCATGTACACCTGAAACTCCAATGGGCGCATTAATGGTATCAACCGAAGGTGCCTGTGCCGCCTATTATAATTTTGGCAACCTGCCAAAATTATTGGCAAAACGTCAACAGAAAGAACAAAGCAATGAGAACAAGGAGTCCGCAGCATGAGCATTGTCCCAGCAAAGCGCAAGCTACGTGCAGATATCATTACATTGGCGCATGGCAGTGGTGGCAAAGCGATGCGCGATTTAATTGAGGATGTATTCGTGAGTGGTTTTGATAATGAACAGCTTTCACAACTGGAAGACCAGGCACGTTTCAATTTGGCCAGTCTTACTGCACAGGGAGACCGACTCGCGATGACAACAGATTCCTATGTTGTCGACCCACTATTTTTTCCCGGTGGGGACATTGGTAAATTAGCCGTAACTGGCACGGTTAACGATCTTGCAGTAGCTGGCGCAAAACCACTGTACTTAACTTGCGGAATGATTATTGAAGAAGGTTTTTCAGTAAAAAATCTACGTCGCATCGTCACATCCATGAAAGCCACTGCTGATGCTGCAGGCGTTGCCATTGTTACCGGTGATACTAAAGTGGTTCACCGAGGTGCAGTTGATAAACTCTTTATCAACACGACGGGTATTGGTGTTATCCCACTGGGCGTGAATATCACTGCCAACCGTGCACAAGCTGGTGACATAGTCATTATCAACGGATATGTGGGCGATCACGGTGCCGCTATTGTTGACGCACGCGGTGAAATGGAATTGGAAAACACAATTGAAACAGATTGCCAGACGCTCAATGGACTGGTCGAAACGATGTTGCAAAGCTGTCCGGATATTCATTGCATGCGAGATGCAACCCGTGGTGGTATTGCAACAGTATTAAATGAGTTCGCAGAATCCAGTAGCGTTGGTATCATCCTAAATGAAACTGCCCTGCCTATTCGTCCAGAAGTACGTGGCATGTGTGAAATCCTTGGACTGGATCCTTTATATCTAGCTAACGAAGGTAAACTCGTTGCTGTGGTACCCGCAGACCATGCTGATGAAATGCTCAATGTGATGCAACAACACCCTGTTGGTATAGACAGTGCTATTGTTGGCAAAGTAGTGTCCGAACCATCAGGTTATGTGGTACTACAAACCATTTTTGGCGGCGAACGTATTGTAGATATGCTTGTTGGTGAACAGCTGCCAAGAATTTGCTAACGTTAATAAATGCCAATACGACAACTAGTCCAACATAACTTTTACAAGTTTTCGCGTTTCGAGTTTGAGTTTTATTTCTAGAATTCGTATTGTTAATAAAACCAGCAATAAAGCCATGGGCATCAATATCAGGCTAATATCTGTAATTAATTTTGGGCGGTCATATACCCTTCCGCGATATTATCCTGTTAATTCCGACTGGAACTAACCGTTTATATGTCAACGAAATATTTTTCCAAAACACATTGGGTCCTTGCTTTAGATTCCGGTAACAGTTGCAAACACCAGATGGTGGTTTTAGCCAGAATCATCTTGATTAATGTGACCTTTGCTTTGATTTCATGCCATTGTGCGTAAACCATAAAAGTGCAAGTATTAATGCAATGATAGGCTCTGTAGCATAACTAAATATTGGTAAGCCACCGCCTCAGGCGGTGCGACACGAAAAGGCTACGCCGAAACGTCGTGCAGAGGTGAAATGCCCTCCTTTGAACCAGCAAGTTCTATAGGAGATCATTATGAGAGATTGGCAAAACCAAGCTCACTCGCTCCCAGACTGCAAATGGTGGCGGCTCCGCAAAAGCCTTAGACTACACCCTGAAACGCTGGCCTAGCCTGATTCGCTATGTGCAAACCGGACATCTACCAATTGACAACAATCCGGTAGAAAACGTCATTCGACCTATCGCTATTGGTAAAAAGAACTGGCTATTCACCGGCTCGGAACGTGCCGGTCAGCGCGCAGCAGCCATTCAAACTTTGCTCGGCACTGCCCAACTCAACGGCCTGAATCCATCTGACTGGCTCAAAGACACGCTAATAAAATTACCCACATGGCCTAACAGTCGAATTGACGAGCTGCTACCGTTGCCGCCTGAGGTTATTGAAGCGATGAAACGAAAAGTCTAGATGGTCACGACTCTCGCTTACGAAGCATCTAATGAATAGAGTGGATTCTTAAAACGAAAATTGTGACCGGGGGTCA
>CAXBGL010000121.1:0-8311 GCA_963975255.1 uncultured Nitrosomonas sp.
CAAAAGAAGAGCTGCGTCAACTTACACTTTTTTAATACCCCGTGGTCTTGCCACAGGGTTGTTTATTGCATTGGCCCATAGAAACCATGAGGCAGCGTTGGCCATTAACTTGCTCGGCGATTGTCAGTCCAGAAAAGCGTTAAATCAGGTATTAAAAACAGAATTAATTCCATTGTTAGATTGTAGTGGTGTGCTATATGTGCGTTTGCAAGGGAAGCAAAACCCCATGCAATTACTGGATAGTGTTAATCACTCATCATTATGTCGAACCAGTTGGAAGAATTTTCTTGAAATTACAAAGCAGACGCAATTGCTGGTGAGCCCCAGCCCTGTAACAAGGAATGGGCGTGCCCAGTTAGCCACTAATACATTTGTTTGTGGTGACCTGAGTTGTCAAAATTGTTCATTGTACAAATATTGTTCTCAAGTAAATAGTTGTTGCACAGTTGTGGAGATTCTTGACGCCCTTGAGCCAACATTTGCGCTCTATTTTTGTCGACTGAATGCCCAAGAGCAACCCTACAGTCTGCGAGATCATGAACTGCTGCGATTACTCTCTCCCATCTTGCTGCAGACGATTAAAGCAATTATCTTCCAGGAAGAAAACTACAACTTTCAGCTGGCTATGGATAATCTATCTAGTGGCACTGAACCGCTAGCTATAGTTCGTGATGATGGTGTTCTGATATATAAAAATCAAAGTTTTGATCAGGCTGTTATACGAGGAAAGGATACATTCTTATCGACAGTGCTTTCTCAAATAAGAACCCTCAATTTAAAGAAAATCGCATTGCATTGTTTTCAAGCGAAACTAGGCAAGCGCTTGTACGAGGTTATGTTGAAGTCTATTGACGCAAGTGCTCATGATCGAGCACAGTTATATTTGTTGCGGTTTTCAAGAGTAAATAATAAAAATGGTCAAATATTTCATCAATTGAGGAAAGCTGGCCTGACCAATCGTGAATTGCAAATTGCTGTATTGATCTACCAGGGTACGCCCACTCGCGATATTTCCGAGCAAATCAACCTCAGCTATCACACCATTCGTAACCACATTAAAAATATCTATAGAAAGATGGGTGTTTCAACCCGAAGTGAGATGTTGGTGTGGGTTGGGTGACAGAAACTTTCATTATCGAGTGATGTGGTTATTGATTGCTTTTTGGACTTAAGTGTTAAAAATGAGTCAATTGAGTCATTTTTTTTGGGTGGGGGTTGGAGTATAAAAAAACATAGGTGATGTTAGAAAATAGATCGCTTCGGTCAAAGTTTCACACCAAACTTTTGGTTCCTATTGTCTCTTAGGCAATCAAGCTAGTCTGTCCAACTTGTGCTGACGGGGTACATAAGGAGGTGCTACGTTTTTCCATTGACTTGCAACCAATAAGTTTAGATACGATTGGTTATCGCATTGCAATGCCTATTTTTTCATATTCCCAAAGCGGACGAGCAGGAACCAAAAAGTTGACTGAATTTAGCATCGAGCAAACCTTTACCAATACTTGAGGCACGCAACAATCTTGTCATAATTTGACATCTTTTAACTGATAAGAGACTAATAATCACTACATTTTGCTAGGTTTCCTCGTAAAGCTTCTTTCTAGTGGAGATAACTCTATCAAAGAATTGATATTATGCGGGTGTGCATCGTGCTTCTGACAACTTAATACTTGTCTTCCACGGCTTCCTGTGTGTTCTGGAACTAGTCCACGGTTGCATCATCCACAGGTGGCTGGGGAGAATCCTCATTCTCAACTGGTGGTTGTTTTGCTTCAGCTTTCAGCTTTTTTTTTGCTTCCTTTTTTTGCTTCTTGGCAAGATCTCTCTGACGTTTAGCGTATTCATAGTTGGGTTTGGCCATTTGCAATCCTCTTCAGTTAGATTCGGTGTGTATGGGGTAATGTTCATAGAGAGTTGTCGTTGCATAGATTGTGATTATCTTGATGCCTTCTTTAAAAAAATGTAATCATTATACTACTTCTCCTGTACACGTTGCTGGGAATGGCGTTTATTTCGTTCAACCAGCTTTTGCAAAAATACCTTTATTTCGTTTTGCCCCCACGTTTGTGCTTCAGACTCTGTGGCAAATCCATCCTGCAACTTTGAAACGATAGTTTTTGTCGAAGTTACTTGCCTTATAATTTTTGCGGTCCAGCAAGCATTGTCTCGTATTACTTGGCATTCGTATTTCTTACCTTTGGCTATTTTCATAATTTCCTATTGTTATGTTTTCTTATTGTTGTATTTAATATGATAAGTTAAGGCGATGTGGTGACAGTAAATTAAGGTTTGTTTACGATTACTTGAGACGCAATACATTTCCACAAACACTTGCCGTTACTTTTATGCTCTATGTCATCGAGTCTTTGCTCATGTAGGCTCAGTTCCTCAGGACTGGCGGGCAATACGGCCAAGTTAAGATTATCTATGTTTGTTGTAGCATCAAATATTGTATCAATGGTTTCTAGTTCAATCAGCAAACTTTCTTGTCCGCGTGTCATGGCAAGATAAACTTCAGCTAGCAACTCTGCGTCTAGCAAAGCACCATGTAGCTTACGTTTGGAGTTGTCGATCAGGTAACGTTCACACAATGCATTTAGATTATTGCGTTTGCCAGGATGCAATTCCTTGGCTAATTTCAGCGTATCGGTTACGTGGTCACAATAATTGTCCAGTGATTGTAACTCAGCCAAGCCTAACTCACGATTTAGAAAACCGACATCAAAAGGTGCATTATGAATAATGAGTTCAGCATTTTCGATGAAACTAATGAATTCATGAGCAATATTGCAAAATTTCTGTTTGTCCTGAAGAAATCCACTTGTTAGTCCATGTACCTGCAGCGCCCCTTCATCGCTTTTGCGCTCAGGGTTCAGATAATGGTGCAGACGACGCCCTGTTAATTGCCGGCTATTTAATTCCACTGCTGCAATCTCGACAATACGGTGACCCAACTTGGCTTCCAGCCCGGTTGTTTCGGTATCTAAAACTATTTGACGCATTCGCTTATTCTCTGTTAATCGATGTTATTCATGTTATGTAATCATCATTTCGACGCCACGATTTGCCAGTTGATCGGCACGCTCGTTACCGGCATGACCCGTGTGACCCCGTATCCAAAACCATTCAATTTCATGTTGCTGTGCCAAAAGATCCAGTTTGCGCCATAGGTCATCATTCTTGACGGGTTTTTTATTAGCTGTACGCCAATTACGCGCCTTCCAAGATTTGATCCATTCACTAATACCTTTCTGCACATACTGGGAGTCAGTATGTAATTGTACTTTGCAGGGATATTTTAATGATTCCAATGCGCGAATCGCTGCCAATAGTTCCATACGATTGTTAGTGGTTAATTTCTCACCACCAAAAATTTCTTGTTCTTGTTCCGCGTATTTTAGCAGTGCACCCCAGCCCCCAATACCTGGATTTCCTTTGCAGGCACCATCCGTATAAATCTCTACTATTTTGGTACTTTCAGATTTCATGAGTTGTCTTTATTGATTTTGTTTTGTGCGGCAGGTACCACTCTTTTTTTTCCGGCCAATGTATATTTCCAACCCGGTTTAATAATATGCATTCCGTGCATATGTTTAATTGCCTGTAAAAAATAGACGCCACCAGAAATTGGCCACCAACGATCACCAGCTGCTTCCATAAAGCTAAAGCGCTGGCGCCATTTTTCCTGTTTGAATGGGGGTGTGTAACAACATAAACGGCCGCCTTTCATCTCAAAATCAAGTAATTTTAACCAATCCTTAAGTCTGGGTAGTGCTATGAAATTACCATTCCACGGAAAATTATTTTTTTCTGATTTAAGGTACCGGTTTGTACCCCATAAACTCAGTGGATTAAAACCTGAAATCACGACATGACCTTCGGGCATCAGTACGCGATGTACTTCACGTAAAATCTGGTGTGGATTGGCGTTAAACTCCAGTACATGGGGCATAATAACCAGATCCATGCTATTACTCCTAATGGGTAGATAATCAGGAGCAGCACGTAAAGAAGTGCCTACATCAGTGCCTACATAAAACTGCAATGGCATGCGATTTAAACGCATAAAATTAAATTGGGGTAAACCAATCTGCATTGCGTTATAGCCAAAAATATTGGCTAGCACCTGATCAAAATACTGTTGCTCCTGATCTAATAAATATTGACCCAAGGCAGTTTTAAACCATTGCTGAGCATTTTGTTCAAACATATTAAACGTGTTGTAGTAGAAAATTTGAAAACCAAAAATTGGCTAGATAAGTTAGAACAATGTGTTAATTAGTACACTATTAGTACACTAAATTATTATAATCAATCAAAAGCAGAAAATTTAATTTTTAAAAAAACTGGGAATACATCATGTTGCATATTTATCCTGTACGAGCATTTAAAGACAATTATATCTGGGTCATACACAATCAAGACTATGCTGCTGTAGTCGATCCAGGTGATGCCACACCCGTATTGGAATATTTGCAACTGAACAGTCTACAATTGATTGCCATACTCAATACACATCATCATCATGATCATGTAGGTGGCAATATGGCGTTACTTAAAAAATTTCCAGTGCCTGTTTACGGACCTAAGCATGAATCTATCCCAAATATTACACACCCTGTTGAAGAAAGGGATTCGTTCAATCTGGAAGCATTGTCACTCAGTTTCACAACACTGGATATTCCAGGGCATACTGCGGGGCATATTGCCTATTATGGCTTAAATAAAACAAATATGCTGTTTTGTGGTGACACACTTTTTTCCTGTGGGTGTGGGCGTCTTTTTGAAGGGACACCACAGCAAATGTTTACTTCATTACAGAAATTAGCTGATCTTCCTGATGAAACAATGGTTTACTGTGGGCACGAATACACGTTGGGCAATATTCGTTTTGCCCGCGTAGTTGAACCTGAGAATACAGCGTTATTGGAATTGGAAACTGCGACTGAATCACTACGTAATCAGGATCTACCCACATTACCCACGACCATAGCAAAAGAAAAAATGGCTAATCCATTCTTACGTTGTTATGAACAAACTGTCATACGTAATGCCAGCATCTATGCAGACAAAACACTGTCTGATCCAATCAGGGTATTTGCAGAGCTGCGCAATTGGAAAAATAATTTCTAAAAAGTAGAAGGTGTATTAAAAATGGGCAGTATGTCTAGGGAAAAAATATTCTAGCCATACCACCCATCTGAACTAAGAAGCTAACCTAACTTAGTTAGCATCCTGATTTGATTACTTTCTTGGTTTGCCAGCACGCAATACTGGATAATATTGCGTGAAAACCATATCTTCTGCTGCATTAGCTTTGTGGCATCCGGAACAAGCTTCATCAGCCTGTGTAATACCTTTCTTTGCTTCATAGGATTCAAAGCCAAAGTACGCCCAGTTTTCTGGTTTGTCAGCAAATCGCTTGGAATCCTTCACAGTTGCAGCAATGCCATTAAATTCACCTGGGAAATAGCCGTTTCCACTGGCTGCTTCTTTGGTTCCAACGCTCACTAACTCTTTGACTATGATCGTGCCGTCACGGAATTTTCCAGTTTTCTTCCAGTGTGCCCAACTTGCCGGGTCAATGTAAGTGTTATGAAATTCAGGAAATGCTGGACTACCGTCGTTCATATCATTTGGAGTCACGGGTGCGCCAATAAAAATCCATTCCCGATAATTCTTTGGACGAAGCAGTTCGTTATCTTTAGTAAATCTAGCATAATTTTTGTCATGCTGATGGTGCCCATGTGCCTTGTTTTCAGTTGCACCTGAAGAAGCTGCTTGAGCTACTAATACAACGGATAGTAATACAAATGACGCAACGACATTTAATAACGTCTTTTTCAATTTTGACATAAATAAGCCTTTAAATGGTTAGTATAACACGCAGAAAGTAGCTTGAAAATTGGGTAGCACCCACTCATATGGTAGTCAGACGTGCTTTCTTCGTCAAGAGGAAGTCTACTTCTAGAACTAAATAAGTTTGAGTAAATAGGTATCTTGTTGTTGCAAAAGATGTAAACAATACGAAGGTAATAATTTCTAACTTAACATTAATGAATAAAGTGCTATCACGCTATGCTGAAAAAAACCTGAAAAAACCCATTAGGCATTTACATCATAAATAAATTTAGATTGTTGTGGCAAATTTATTTATTTTTAACACACTGATTAGTAAGGACTCCTTTTCTTTAGTGCTTGGTTTGAGTTTAACAAAAGTTGGGACTCAATACTGAATTACTCTTTATTAGGCCAGACAAGGCTTTTATAACGCGAGATGAATCGGTATAATGCGCGCTTCGGGTCGTTAGCTCAGCTGGTAGAGCAGCGGACTTTTAATCCGTTGGTCGCGAGTTCGATCCTCGCACGGCCTACCAAATAATCAAGGGGTTAGCAGAAATGCTAGTCCCTTTTTTATTTCTGAACGTGACAGAAACGTGACAATTGCACCACATTTCCGCCTCTGCCGTTCTCGATTCTAGCCGCAGCGACTGCCAAATGTTCTGTTGCATACTTGGCATAGCGATCCACCATAACCCTAGACTTCCAGCCGCCTAAGTCCTTCAATTCATCACAGCTTGTGCCAGCCTGTCGATGCCATGAAGCCCATGTATGGCGTAGATCATGAAACCGAAAATCTGCTAATCCTGCTTTTTTTAGCGCGGTATGCCATGCACTGTTGGTGACTTCCCAAACAATTGGCTTACCGAAATAAGTAAAACAGTATCGCTGATGCTTGCCCTTTTGTTCTTCCAACACGGCAACAGCATCATGGTTCAATGGTAAACCTCGTGGCGTTCCATTCTTAGTCTGATTGAGCCAAGCTGTCTGACGTTCCAGATCAACTCGGTTCCACTCCAGTCCAGTTATCTCACGTGCTCGGCAACCTGTTGCCAATGCAAATCGTATCAGTGCGGCTAAATGATCAGGAGCAACCGCAATAAGCCGGTTCGCTTCTTCTCGATTCAACCACCGATCCCGTTCAACTTCACCGGGTAACAAACGAATTTTAGGCATACTATCTATCCATTGCCATTCTTCGCGTGCAATCCTTAACAAATTGCGAATTATGGCAAGGTGGCGATTAATGGTTGCCGGTGCATTACCCTTTTTGAGTTGTCCTTGCACAATATTCCAAATCGCGTCACCGTCAATTTGATCTAGTGTTAAGTGTCCCAAATAAGGGTCAAGCTTGCAGCAAATCCGTTGCATATCTTTAAAGCTGCGTAAATTCACCTTGATTGCGAGATACCGTACTACGGCTTCTTGCCATGAGTGCTGGGGTTTAATACCGAAATGATATTCCCGAAATGCTTCTAACTGAATTTTGGCTAGTAGTGCTTCGGCATCTGTTCGGATTTCAGTCCCAGAACTTTGGCGTATTCTTTTGCCGTTTGGGAGCGTTGTTGCAATCCACCAGTAGCAAGAGTCTTGCCGCCGGTAGACGCCTTCTCGGGTTTGTTGGGCCATAATGCCTCCTTCTTAGCCCGCCCGTGCTCGCGCTGTTTATATTTCTCTATCCAGACATCTAGGTCAACTTTATCGTATAGACAACGACGACCAAGTTTTACAAAAGGAATGCCAAGCTCAGTTAGCAGCGTGACGCCAATACCGAGATAGCGTGCCGCTTCTTCTTTAGATAAACAACGAACCGATGGTAGGGGCAGACTAACTTTTTCCATTATTAACCGCCCTTCGATGCCTTGCGGTAAGAGTCAGCAGCGTCTTTAGTTTCTTTCTGTTTCTGTTCTTCTTCTGAAAGATTTAGAATTGTGTTGAATTCTTTTGCACGCAAACGAACTTTCTCAAGTATGCAATCTTCCGCAGACTTGCCGATATACTCACCACCCCTCTGAAGATAGACATGAAGATCTAACAAATAGCGATCCAACCCCTCATCAAAGTCAGTGATGCCATACTTTGCCATGTAGGAAGCCATCGAACTAACGCCCAATGCTAATATTCGTTTATCCTCAGGTAATCGGGTTGCTTTGAATGATCTGGAAAGTGGGTAACGATTTGTTTCCCAATCAATAGATGAGATATACCCCCACAATGGATGAATCGGCCAGCGTGAGCGGGTTTTATCATCGGGGTTAGGCAAAGTAAGTCGAAGCCATTTCGTTGAGGCATAGCTCCATAAACCGTTTAAGTTAACTAAAACAGTATCGAGACTTATTAATCCATGTTCTGCCAGTACATCACGCATCAACTGAAACTCAATACGCCAAACTGGTTCACCATCGATCCATCCTACTTGGGCCTGTCGCGTAATTCAATTGTGAGTGTATTTTCGTACAAAGGAGACTAT
>CAXBGL010000122.1:0-8136 GCA_963975255.1 uncultured Nitrosomonas sp.
GGGTTTTATAAATTCTTAAATCAAATTCAACATTTAATTGTGACATAGCCTTTATAATTCAGTTATCTATACTGCATAAAAGAGAGGAATTTCCCCCTCATCTCGTGCAATATTCATATATGGACACCTGATACAATAACATAACAACACTTCCATTCGAGACACCCCCTTAGGGCTTGCCTCTTTTGTTCTTAAGACTTATAGAAACAATAAATTCATTCATTACTTGTACTAAAGTACTATTTACCACACTCATTTACATCAATAAAATATAACAGATAATAGTATCGTAACGCACACCAAATATCTGCAACTTGATCTAAAGTTCCCATTATCGATAGTGCCTAGCATCTAACACGCATCAAAGGAGCATAAAAAATGTCTACAAATAAGATTCATGATCCAGCACACAAATATGGGCTGGATAACATGAGCGCTAGTGCCGCGCTTAGCGCGATAAACCAAACGATTCTTGGAAATACAATTGATACAACCAATAGCTGGACGGGGACTCTCTTGCCTGGACAGTCTGGGGAAATAACCACTATATTTTCAGGTGGCTTCACTCGAAAAATTACAATTCATAATATAGACGATGAAGCAGCCATCATTACTTCCACATCAATTATCAGAACGGATACGAGTGAACTCTTACAAGAAATAACCGGTGACATACCACTTACTTTTCCAAAAGTTGGAGCTGCTTTACAGAATACAAACATATATTCTGGCAATGACTTTATTCAAGGAAATTCGTTTAATAATATCCTTCGCGGCTATGGTGGCAATGATAAAATTGATGGTGATACCGGTATTGATACAGCCTATTTTTCAGGCTTTGCAAGCAATTACCAGATTACCAAAACAAGTAATAGCACACTCAGTGTCCAAGGTATTGATGGGTTAGATCAACTTTTCAACATTGAGCGCCTTCAATTTGATGACAAAAAACTGGCTTTTGATACGGATGGAAATGCAGGTCAGGTTGCAAAGATTATTGGTGCTGTGTTTGGTAAAGATACCCTAGGGAGAAAAGACTATGTCGGTATCGGGCTAGATCTATTGGATAACGGCACAAGCTATTCTGAAGTAATGGAATTAGCTCTAAATGTGAAACTTGGACACGGATTCTCAGATGCTGCTGAGATTAAGAACTTGTATCAGAACCTGTTAGGTAATCAACCCACTGAAAGTGACCTCAATCAATGGATCAATACCATCTCATCTGGACAATTTACCCAAAATTCTTTGGCATTGATGGCGGCTGAAACAGGTATCAATAGTTCTAATATCAATCTAGCAAGCTTGGCAAAATCAGGTATTGAATTCGCAAAAGAAGGTTCGGGCGTCTTATTGACGGGTCAAAACAATATTGACAGCTTGCTTAGTAACAATAAATGGGGTGAAAGTATTGGAACCGGTGCCAACCTTACTTACAGCTTTCGTTCAAACTCCTCAGTCTATTCAACTGACACTGAAACGGGATATGGTCCAGCAGATGGTTCAGGAGAACCCTGGCAAGCTGGTTGGGTTCCACTGTTGACTCCACAAATAAAAGGAATCAATGCCTCTTTGGATGCTTGGGCTGAGATTGCTAACATCAGATTTACAGAGGTTATTGATAGTCCAACTGTTACAGGTGAAATACGATTCTCTACTCTACCAGAAGTTACCGATTCCTCGACTTTTCTTCCCGAACCTTCAGAACGGGCTGGCGACGTATGGCTCTCCACTTCAAATGAGCTAAATACGTCTACCAAAGGAACCTTTGGTTTTACAACATTTCTACGTGAGACCGGACACGCGCTCGGCTTAGATCATCCCCAAGAAGGCCGCATTACAGCTGACTCTTCGATTGATGCCTTACCGTTCACCATCATGAGCGAGCGTAATTTTGTGGGTGATTCACTTAATAATAACCGTGAAATTCTTTTCCCAACCACACCGATGCTCAATGACATTGCCGCCATTCAATATTTGTATGGCGCCAATTTAAATACTCGGAGTGATGACACAACATACAGCTGGGAACCCGATCAAATCATTTATGAAACTATCTGGGATGGTGGTGGCAATGACACCATCGATTGGTCCAATCAATCAACAGCCGCAATCATTGATTTAAATGAAGGAAAATGGAGTTTTCTTGGACCAAAGCGATGGGATGGGCAAACAAATACAAATCAGAATTTGGCCATTGCTAATAATGCAATCATCGAAAATGCAACAGGAGGCGTTAATAACGACATACTCACAGGCAATGATGATGCTAATTTTCTCAACGGCGGAGATGGAGACGATGAACTCCATGGTGGGGCTGGAGCTGATTTCTTCGACTGGGATGAAAATTTCCGTGATGGCGACGATTCCATGTATGGCGGTCTGGGAAATGACACCTATGTGGTTAATTCACTTTCCGACACGATCATTGAATTACCTGGTGAAGGAATTGATGTGATCTTCGCAGCAGAAACTTATTCCATTGCGGAAATTGAGAATGTCGAAAATCTTTTCTTATTTGGTAGCAGATCAATTAACGCCACCGGTAATGCCTTGGCAAACACATTGAGAGGAAATACCCAAGATAACTTACTTGACGCGGGTGAGGATAACGATATCCTTATTGGTCTTGGAGGCAATGATATACTCGACGGTCAAGCGGGAATGGATACTGCAGTGTATCAGGCCACAAAAGATAGTTACACAATCAATACTTCAAATCCAAACTGGAGCATTACTATCAATATCGACGAGAATACCGTTGAGACCGACACACTCACCAGTATCGAACGTCTTCAATTTACAGATGTAGGCATTGCTTTTGATATGGATGGAAATGCGGGCGAAGTTGCAAAAATCATTGGCTCTGTGTTTGGCAAAGACACCCTAGAGAGAAAAGACTATGTCGGTATCGGATTAAATCTATTTGATAATGGCACAAGCTATTCTGAGATAATGGAACTAGCCCTGCATACAAGACTGGGAGTCGGATTCTCTGATACTGCTGAGATTGAACTTTTTTACCAGAATTTATTGGGCACGTTACCTACAGAAGACGAGCTTAACTTCTGGGTAAACACCATTTCTTCAGGTCAATTCACCCAAACCACACTAGCAAAGATGGCAACTGATACTGATTTCAATACCACTAATATTGATCTAATAGGTTTAACGCAAGCAGGTGTTGAATTTATATAATTCTATACACTGCACGGCATTACACAGTTTATCTAGCCACAGATACATGTTTTTTTTGTACACTCAGCGTGCCTTGGTCAATGATGGCAAGGGTTAGTCTTGAAATTGCAACACGTTTACCTGTTGCTTCTTCAAGTATATCTGTTTGCCAGACCTGTGTACGACGCCCCGTATGCAAGGGGGTGCACGTACCGATCACATTGCCTTGAGTCACGGCGCGAATATGATTGGCATTAATTTCAAGTCCTACCGCACGGAACTTATCAGGATCAATCGTCATCCATCCCGCAACGCTACCCAACGTCTCAGACAAAACACAGCTCGCACCACCATGTAATATTCCAAAAGGCTGTGTTGTGCGTTGATCAACGGGCATACGAGCTTTGAGGAAATCTGGGCCAATTTCAGTAAAACAAATACCAATATGTGCACCCATATTAGCATTGCGCAAACCCTCTAAATATTCAATGGTGTAATCTTTAAACCAGAGACCACTCATCAGACAATACCCTCAAAATTTCCAGGTATATCGTTAAATTGCATTATCAATCTTGTATCTTTAATCGTTTCCATCTATATTTCCAATTTCAGAGATCCTCGTAAATTGTAAATTTTATCTTATCTGTTCGCAGTAGTTATAACGCCTCAAATATGCCCGCTGCGCCCATACCACTGCCAACACACATGGTTACCATACCGTACTTTTTGCTTTCTCGACGCAGGCCATGCAGCAGCGTTGCCACACGGATGGCGCCAGTTGCGCCCAATGGATGACCCAACGCAATGGCACCACCCAACGGATTCACTTTACTGCGATCCAGTCCTAGATCATGGATTACGGCAAGACTTTGCGCTGCAAAAGCCTCATTTAACTCGATCCAATCAAGGTCATCCTGCTTAATACCCGTCTGTTTCAGTACTTTTGGAATTGCCTGGATAGGTCCTACGCCCATTATCTCTGGTGATACACCTGCCACAGAGAATCCGATAAAGCGGCCAAGTGGTGTGATATTAAAGCGCTGCATTGCCGATTCACTCATTACAACAACCGCCCCAGCACCATCAGACATCTGCGAACTATTACCCGCTGTCACCGAGCCTTTAACTGCAAAAGCTGGCTTTAATCTAGCAAGTGCCTCAATACTAGTATCAGCCCGTGGCCCTTCATCGATATCTTTTACCACTGACACATCACAAACTTTATGCGTAGCCAGATCGGGGCGCTTTTCCACCACGGAATAAGGCGCAATCTCCTGATCGAATTTACCCGTTTCAATAGCTTTAAGTGCACGAGTATGACTGGTCATAGCAAATTCATCTTGGTCTTCACGATTTACCTTCCACTGCTGCGCCACTTTCTCTGCCGTCATGCCCATACCATAAGCAATGGCGACATTTTCATCGTGTTGAAACATTGCCGGATTCATCGCTACTTTATTACCCATCATCGGAATCATACTCATACTTTCGGTGCCCGCAGCAATCATAACATCCACTTCTCCCAAGCGAATACGATCCGCTGCCAGTGCAACAGCCTGTAAACCCGATGCGCAGAAACGATTGATGGTCATGCCCGATACGCTATTGGGCAAACCCGCCAATAATAAAGCAACCCGTGCAACATTTATTCCCTGCTCTGCTTCGGGCATTGCACACCCCACAATCACATCGTCAATCGCTGCTGGATCAAGTCCATCACATTGTCGTATAACAGCCTGTAATACATGCACCAACATATCATCGGGGCGCACATTCTTGAACATCCCCCGCGGCGCTTTACCCACCGGTGTACGTAAAGCAGCTACAATAAAAGCATCTTGAATTTGCTTGCTCATGAGTTTCTCCATGAATCGTAGATCGTGAAACACTTATTTACAAGATCAACATTAACTTGAATATGACTTAGGAAATTACTGCTCTACTCTAAACCTGATATGGATGTAGCCAGAAATATATTCATATCTTAGGATACATTAACAATTCCTTAGTTTCTGAGTGGCTTTCCCGTTTTCAAAGTATGCTCTATACGCACCTGGGTTTTTTCAGTTGCTAATAATTCCATAAATGCAGCGCGCTCTAGTTCCAGAAACCAGTTTTCATCAACCAGACTGCCAGGGGTCAGATCGCCACCACACATCACATAAGCAACTTTGCTTGCAATTAAGTTATCATGCTCAGAAATAAAACCACCTTCCAGCATATTGACCAGCAAACTTTTAATGTTAGCAATACCCGTCGCACCTGCCACAGGAATTTCCCTAATTCTAAGCGGTGGACGATAACCCGCTTCAGCCAATGCATACGCCTGGGCTTTTGCCGCATTTAATAGTTCAAAGCGATTCATCACTACCTGATCCGCCGTGCGCAAATACCCCAATTCTTTTGCTTGCTCAGCACTTTTTGCCAATTGTGCCATCGCAACAGTTTGAAAATATTTTTTCAACTGTGGGAAAGGATCACCATCTTTAGCATTCTGTGCCGATCTCAACGCAAATTCCTTACACCCACCCCCTGCTGGCAGCAATCCCACACCCACCTCAACCAAACCGATATAACTCTCTAACGTAGCAACCGTACGGTCACAATGCATAACAAACTCACAACCCCCACCCAATGCCAATCCATCCACAGCAGCTATCGTTGGAATCATTGAGTATCTCAATGCTTGGGATGTATGCTGAAACTGAGCCACCATCGCCTCAACCTCGGACAACTTCTTAGCCATTAAAACATCGGCAAGATCAAATTCACGCGCTGCCTTCAACACAGTAGATTGCGCCGACTTTTTTAATTTTTTTATGGCCTGGTTGAACGTAGAAGGGGGTGATGGCGGTACATTTTCATGCTGTAAACCAGTTTTCGGACGTTCTGTTGCCTGTTGCAAATTGGCACCAGCAGAAAATGGTGGCTCAGTTTGCCAAATCACTAATGCGCGCCAATTTTTCTCAGCCTCTTTAATTGCCTGTTGCACCCCATTAAGCACATCAACCCCAATTGTGTGCATCTTGCTCTTAAAACTAATGATGGCAATGTCGTCACTGCCATGCCACATGCGTACCGCGTCAGTTTCAAATATGGTTTCACCATATGATACTTCCTCGCCCATTAGCGAGTCTGGAAATAACTGTCGTTGATAAACCGGTAGTGCTGAACGTGCTTGTACTGCTCGGCTAGTAGGTGCATATGAACCTTGTGCAGTATGCACTCCCTGAAAATCGCTTGATCCAATTGTCCTCACCCATTCAGGTAATGGCGTTTGACTCATGCTCTTGCCTGCGGCAATGTCTTCATTGATCCAGGTTGCAACCTGCTTCCATCCTGCCGCCTGCCAGATTTCAAATGGCCCCTGATTCCAACCAAACCCCCAACGAATAGCCAAATCCAGGTTACGTGCATTGTCCGCAATCGTTTCCAACTGAACAGCACAATAGTGAAACACATCACGATATATTGACCACAGAAATTCAGCTTGTGGATACTGACTGGCACGTAATGCAGCAAATTTTTCGGTTGGCGTGTTATATTTAAGTAAATGCTTGATATCTTTCTCTACCTCCCCTACTGAATGGCGATAGGCATTCTGGGCAATATCCAACACATGAATCTCCTTACCTATTTTTTTATATACACCACGTTTGACCTTTTGTCCTAGAGCACCGTCATTGATCAATTCTTGCAACCAGTCTGGTACAGTAAAATATGCATGCCATGGATCATCGGGCAATGTATCACGCATAGTGTTAATAACATGCGCCAATGTATCCAAACCCACCACATCAGCAGTACGAAAGGTAGCGCTCTTGGGACGGCCAATCAAAGTGCCTGTCAAAGCATCTACCAAGTCAAATCCAAAGCCAAATGCGTGACCATGATGCATGGTTGCCAGCAAAGAAAACACACCAATACGATTAGCTATAAAATTAGGCGTATCTTTTGCACGAATCACACCTTTACCCAAGTCAGTAACCAAAAATGCCTCTAATTCATCCAGCATGCTGGATTCACTTGCCACGCATGGAATTAACTCCACAAGGTGCATATAGCGAGGGGGATTGAAAAAATGGATACCACAGAAACGATGACGCATTACCTCAGGAAAAGCCTGTGCTAACTGATTGATAGAAAGCCCCGAAGTATTGCTGGCAAAAATAGTTTCCTTACCCAAATACGGTGTAACCTTTGCGTACAATTCACTTTTCCAATCCATACGCTCAGCAATCGCTTCGATAACCAGGTCGCAGTCCTTAAGTGATTCAAGATGCTGAACATAGTTTGCGGGTTGGATATAAGTCGCCTTTGCTTGTATGGATAGTGGCGCAGGCTCCTGTATCTTCAGCCGTTCCACTGCCCTAATAACCTGTGCATTGGGATTTTCTTCTTCTGCAGGTAGCTCGAACAATAATGTTTCAACATTGGCATTAACTAAATGCGCCGCTATTTGGGCGCCCATTACGCCAGCACCCAGCACAGCTACCTTACGCACAACAAAATTATGGTTCCTCAATCTCTTCTCCTGCATGATCAGGTTAACAAATGTAACCACAAATACGGCAGATTTTTATACAATTTGCAGCCACCTCCGAGAGAGAATTATTATCTAGGAAAGCGCCTTTAAATAAATCGATAACTGGAACAATATCAAGTTCCAGTTCAAATAGATACAGGTTCTTTTTTTAGAAGTCTCTGAACACGCATGCAAGGTAATCTTCCCAAACTATTTGTAATACTTAGAGTCCTGGTTCTTATGCGTGCTGATAATAGTATACTGGGATCAATGACACAGCATATATTTATAAGGAGTTTTTAGCATTCTGAACATGAACTGGTCCATCTTTCCTGCATATATCGCTGCCATGCTGCCTGCTTTTTGATAACAGTATGCAATTTCACTACTGTCCCGTTAACTTTCATACCAAGTCCATCTGATAATTGTTAGTA
>CAXBGL010000123.1:0-7933 GCA_963975255.1 uncultured Nitrosomonas sp.
GGCAAGTCAAAAGAAGAGCTGCGTCAACTTACACTTTTTTAATACCCCGTGGTCATGCCACGGGGTTGTTTATTCGGTATTTAATTTAATATTGCTAGCTTAAGATATTAATTATATTAGGAATAACTAAATAGTTGAAAACTAATTTCAATAATTTTGGTGGAATAATGGCGATGTTCAAATGAACCATATAGCGGAAGAAATCTGTCTGCGAGTGCAAGATTTGCGTGAGATAATTGAACGACATAATTATTATTATTTTGTATTGGATAAACCGGTGATTTCGGATGCAGCTTACGATCAGATTTTTCGACAATTACAACAATTCGAACAGCGCTACCCACAGCTTGTAACGCCTGAGTCACCGACTCAACGTGTGGGTGCAACGCCTCTAAAAGAATTTTCCCAGGTAATCCA
The DNA here is from genome assembly GCA_963975255.1 of uncultured Nitrosomonas sp. Classification (GTDB taxonomy): domain Bacteria; phylum Pseudomonadota; class Gammaproteobacteria; order Burkholderiales; family Nitrosomonadaceae; genus Nitrosomonas. The sequence goes on from CAXBGL010000123.1 coordinate 418, forward strand.
TCGTTCGCCTATGCTTTCGCTCGGCAATGCATTTGAACGTGCAGAAGTGGAAGCATTTGATCGCCGTGTGCGTGAAGCACTTGGAGTAGATTGTGTGGAATATGCAGTAGAGCCCAAATTCGATGGCCTTGCTGTAAGCCTTTGTTATGAAAAGGGTATATTGAAGACAGGCGCCACCCGTGGTGATGGTGCAACAGGTGAAGATATCACGCTGAATTTACGCACAATAAAATCAATTCCATTACATTTGCCTACTGCCGGTAGCAGCGAGTTTCTGGAAGTGCGTGGTGAAGTATTGATGCTCAAAGCAGATTTTATCAAATTGAATCAGCAACAGCAGAATAAGGAAGAGAATTTATTTGCTAATCCGCGCAATGCTGCAGCGGGTTCATTGCGACAGAAAGATCCCAGTATTACAGCAACACGCCGATTGACATTCTTTGCGTACGGCATTGGTGTTGATGAAAATACTAAAACACCCAAAGACAAACACAGCAGTGTGATGGCCTATCTTGCTTCATTATATTTTCCTGTGGCACAAGCATGTAAGACTGTGGCAGGGCTGCAAGCATTACTCAAGTTTTATGACGAGATCAGTGCTATGCGTGATCATTTGCCATACGACATAGATGGGGTGGTGTACAAAGTCAATTCACTAAGTCAACAGGATCAGCTTGGATTTGTATCACGTGCGCCACGCTTTGCTCTGGCCCATAAGTTTCCAGCGCAGGAAGCAGTGACTCAATTATTAGACATTGACGTGCAAGTTGGCAGAACAGGTGCCCTAACCCCTGTTGCGCGACTGGAACCCGTACTCGTTGGCGGTGTAACGGTTACCAACGCAACATTGCATAATGTCGATGAAATAAACCGTAAGGATATTCGAGTTGGTGATTCCGTGACTGTGCGGCGAGCAGGAGATGTGATTCCTGAAGTGGTATCGGTAGTTTTGGCACAACGACCGATACATTCCGAGCCATTTATTATGCCAGAACAATGTCCGGTTTGTGGTGCCAGGGCCATACGCTTACCAGAAGAAAAGGTGGTCCGCTGCACGGGTGGTCTTTTTTGTCCTGCGCAACAGAAACGGGCAATTAAACATTTTGCTTCGCGACGCGCAATGAAGATTGAAGGATTAGGTGAAAAGCTGGTGGAAAAATTAGTCGATAATGCCGTTGTTCGGACGCCAGCTGATCTGTATAAATTAGGGTTTACGGCGTTGACTAATTTACAGCGTATGGCAGAGAAATCTGCACATAATATTTTGGCTGCTATTGAAAGTAGTAAAAACACCACACTGCCACGCTTTATTTATGCACTGGGTATTCGTAATGTGGGTGAAGCAACAGCCAAAGAACTGGCGCAACATTTTGGCAGTCTTGATCGCCTAATGGACACGGATATTGAAAGTTTGCAGCATGTTACAGATATAGGTCCAATCGTTGCCGCGAGTGTTGTCAATTTTTTTGCGGAACAACATAATCGTGAGGTAATTGAGCAACTGCGTTGTGGCGGCGTAAATTGGAAAGAGGGCGAAGGTGTGTCCATTCTTGTGTCTGAAAATACCGCCGTCGGTGGGAAAACTTTTGTATTAACCGGGGTCTTAGAAAATATGACTCGGGAAAAAGCCAAGGAAGAAATTGAAAAACAGGGTGGAAAAGTAATCGCGAGCGTCTCGAAAAAAACAGATTATGTCGTAGTCGGTACCAATCCAGGGAGTAAGTATGATAAGGCAGTTGAATTGGGAATCGTCATACTCGATGAAGTAAAATTACAAACGTTACTTCATTAACTTTTGACACGCGATACACATGCTTTCTTACCAAGAGACAGAATGTATATTTAATACAGCGGAACAAATATACTCTGCCGAAGTTGTATCCGAAACAGTTAAGCGCATGGCGTTGGAGATTACAGAGTGTTTATCAGAGCAATATCCATTGATTTTGAGTGTTATGGGTGGCGCGGTGGTGTTTACTGGACAATTATTGCCACTTTTAAAATTTCCTCTGAATTTCGATTATCTGCATGTCTCTCGTTATAATACGATGTATCCTGGTCAAGTAACCTGGAAAGTGTTGCCACATGAGGAAAGCTTGAAAGGGCGCGTTGTATTGGTACTGGATGATATTTTAGACGAAGGGCTAACGCTGGCTGCAATCCAAGAACGAGTGATGGATTGTGGTGCCGATGCATTTTACAGTGCTGTATTTGCTGATAAGAAAATCGACAAACCCAAGCCGATCCAGGCTAATTTTGTCGGGGTGACGCTGCCGGATCGATATGTGTTTGGTTTTGGTATGGATGTGCAGAGTGCCTGGCGAAATTTACCTGCAATTTACGCAATAAAAGATTGAATTTGGAAACATATGCTTGCAATTATTGGTGGTAGTGGCATGACCCAGCTTTCCTGTCTTGAGGTATCTCATCGACAGGTTATGCGTACTCCGTATGGTGAGCCATCTGGGCCGTTCACATTTGGTAAAATCAATAATCATGAGATTGTTTTTCTGTCTCGGCATGGTCATGGACGCATTATTCCACCTCATATGGTCAATTATCGTGCCAACATTTGGGCATTGCATTCGCTTAAACCAGAACATATTATAGCGGTCGCAGCAGTGGGCGGCATTCGTGCTGATTTTAGGCCCGGTATCATGGCTGTTCCTGAGCAGATTATTGATTACACCCACAGTCGGCAATTCACGTATTTTGAAGGGAACGAACAATCCGCTCGTTATGTTGATTTTAGTGAACCTTATTGTCAGGTAACACGTAATTGTCTATTAGAGGCAGCACAAAAGGCTAATGAGTCCGTGATTGATGGCGGAATTTATGCCGCCATGCAGGGACCACGTCTTGAAACCATTGCTGAAATTAATCGTTTGGAACGTGATGGTGCAGATATGGTTGGTATGACAGGCATGCCTGAAGCAGCTTTAGCCAGAGAGCTCGATTTACGCTATGCAACGATTGCAGTCGTTGCTAATTATGCTGCGGGGCGTAGCTCAAATACACAAGCTAAAGAATTGGAAGCAGTTTATTCTATTTTGGAGCAAGGAATGATTGGTATCAGAAATATTCTAGAACAACTGGTAAAAGATAATGGCGATTAAACCCGTCCTAAAAATGGGTGACCCACGCCTGTTACAAGTAGCAAAAGCAGTTAAGGCATTTGACACACCTGAATTACATAACTTGATTCAGGATATGCACGACACAATGGAGTCACTCAATGGCGCAGGTCTGGCAGCGCCGCAAATCGGTGTTAATCTACAATTAGTGATATTTGGAGTAACCCATAGCCAGCGCTATCCGGGTGTGGAAGAGATTCCCTTTACGATACTAATCAATCCAGAACTGACACCGAAAACAAACGAATTAGAAGAAGACTGGGAAGGTTGCTTAAGTGTTCCCGGTATGCGGGGCAAAGTGCCGCGTTTCACCCAACTGCGTTATCAGGGCGTGGACGAATATGGTAACCTCATTGATCGGAGCGTAACTGGATTTCATGCGCGCGTGGTGCAGCATGAATGTGATCATTTACAAGGGATACTTTATCCCATGCGTATTACCGACTTTCGTACCTTTGGTTTTACAGATGTTCTGTTTCCAGATCAAGAAATAATGGATGAGTAAGTCTGCCACAGTTGTTTTGTTGGTTCACTTGCCTAAACTTAAACCAAAAATTAATGGCAGTGATAAGTTCCATCCTTTTTATCATCATGACATCCGTCTTTGTTAGTATTTCCAGAATGGACACATGAAAAACTCGAACTGATAACAAGTGATAACAGCAATAAAGTAGCAAGTTTTTTCATAACATATTTATTCTCATGGTTTTTTGGTAGTAAATTGGGGCGTCAATTCATGTAATGTAATATATAGTAAAGAGATCACTGTCACAAATAAATGGCGCAGAATAATTTAGATGGTTGCCTGAATAAAGGGGTATCTAAGTTAGATCCATTCCCAGGTTTTGTAATATTTCCAGTTTAGACTTAATTTTATAAAGTATACTTTTAAGACATGACCCTTATTCCCGTATTTCTTCCCAATTAACAGCAATAATACAGTAGTATAGACTCTTTTCTTTTCATGAAATAAGTTAAGAGGGAGAGTAATGGATAACAACAGCACAAACAAAGTAGATATTGTTGACATCAAGATGCCTTTTGTTTCAATGGTTGTATTTATGGTTAAAGCCACTATCGCATCTATTCCCGCACTCATAATTCTTTCCGGCATTGGGTTTATGGTTTTTGGGATATTAGGCGGGCTGTTGGGTGGACTGGGTCGTTTTTAATTTATGTGATGGGGAATATGAGTTATTTCAATACCTTTCAGAAACTAGCAGCTATAAAATTAATGAAGTAAGTCTATTGTAGACAAACATGTAACACAGTCGCAAAGCGACTGATTGCAAGTTCCCGTAACTTGTATGGGCTCACACGTGACCTGACACTTGGCCTTAAAGAAAGATTAAATCGTACAGTCTGTATTCGACCCGAAATGGGTTTTAGTTTTAACGGATTTTTTAAAAATGTTTCACATGCAGGTTTTTACTGACGGCAGTGTTAATACTCAGTTAAAGGTGGGGTATGGCGCTTACTTAGTAGTATTTGACCTGAGCGAGTCTATAGACTTGCTAAAAGATACGGTGAAAGTGAAGCGTTTTGAACAAACCAGTTCGACTAAATTGGAATTGCAAACGTTGTTGTGGGCACTGGGTGAATCGATTGCTTTGGCTAACGGAAGCGATATAACTTTGACGGTTTATACAGATTCCCAAAATAATATTGGTCTGCCGGGGCGGCGTGCCCGTCTTGAGGAAAGAAATTATTTCTCCAGTAAAAACAAACGGCTAAATAATTATGAGTTGTACCAGGAATTTTACCAATTAACCGACAGGCTAAATTGCGGGTTTGTTAAGGTAGTAGGCCATCAGGCATCTAGCAAGAAAAATGAGATCGATAGACTATTTGGTTTGGTCGATCAGGCATCTAGGCGTGCGTTGCGAGAAGATTCTTAGTGTACGGGGTGGGGAAAGAGTAATACACTATTATAAGCTCGATGGCGATCCAGACTGTCAGGTCAAGTCAAGTCGTATCAAGATTAACTTGCGATTCCCCGTGGTCTTGCCACGGGGAGCATTATAGTTTGTGTTTTTGAAGTCAGCGTAGCGCGCCGTTTTTGGTTTTTTGCGCCGTAATACCCCGCGGTCTTGCCGCGGGGATAGGTGCAGGGCGCGCGGAGCAAATTTATTTTTGTTAACACCAAGGGACTTTGTCGTACCGTAACTACCAAGCGATTTTGTCGCATTTAATTATCAAGGGAAATTGACGGATCTACTTAATCAGTGATTCTCTGAATATTGCATGCTGAATATTTGGGGGAGCGCAAAGGATGATTATTATGGATTCCAAAGCACAACTTACCGTCGATATTATTGCTAAAGTTGCAGAACGAAAGATAACTATTGTTAATGCGGCAAAGTTACTCAACAAATCCCGAAGAACCATTGAACGATATCTCCAGAAATATCAGAAAGTAGGCATACAGTTTGTCATTCACCAAAATAGTGGCAAATCTCCAACCAACAAAATATCTGACGCAGTAAAACGAGCCGTACAGGCACTGATCAAAGAAAAATACTTCGATGTAAATCTTGCACATCTCAAAGAGCTTCTTGAAGACAATGAGCATATTCAAGTCAAGCGCGAAACGTTAAGGTGCTGGGCGCACGGAATTCATCATGTTAAACGGGCAAAAAGAAGGCGAGCAACAGCCAGAAAACGAAGAGAAAGAATGGAGTCACCAGGTTTGCTACTGCAAATGGATGGTAGTCCACATCGCTGGTTTGGCGATAAAAAATCATGCCTGATTGCAATTATTGATGATGCGACAAGTGAAATACATGCAGAGTTCTTTACGTCAGAGACCACCCTTGGTTGCTTGAAGGTATTACGTGATTATATTGAACAAAAAGGTCTGTTTAAAGTGCTCTATGTTGACAGGGCTGGCATATTTGGTGGGCCTAAACGGTGTAACTTCTCTCAAATGCAACGAGCCTTTAACGAGCTAGGCATCGAAATCATATTTGCTAATTCACCACAAGGAAAAGGGAGAATCGAACGTTCATTCGATACCTTCCAGGATAGACTTATTCCAGAACTAAGACTCAATAAAATCAAAGGTATGGATAGTGCTAATCGCTATCTTCAGGATATTTTTATCCCAACGTTTTGGCACAATCACATTCAAGTTATTTCCAAAAACGACACCTCTGAGTTCACGCCAATCCCTGAGCAGATCAATTTAGATGATATTTGTGTCTTGAAAGAATATCGGAAAATCAGGAATGACCACACGTTTAGCTATGGCAACAAATTTTACTTAATTGAATCACCCCTCAAGCATTCTATTGCAAAACAAGAAATCGAAATCAGAAAGTCCTGTGCTGACGGTTTCATCGCATATTTTGCCGGGAGATCCCTTGCAGTATCTGAAGTTGTTGAGCCAACCAAGTCCTCTATAGTGGATCTGGAAATACAGAAGAAAATCGATGCGATAGAACTTGCTGAAAAACTAAAAAATGTAACTGAAGCAGCCAGAATAAGCGGCGTGTCACGTCAAACCATATACAAGAACCGCAGGTTGCTTAAAGAAAAAGGCCCTCAGGCACTGAAACGCACATATCGCCAAAACCATTACCATAAAAACCGCACTGACAAAGAGATAAAAAACGTGACGATTGCGTTTTCTCTGGAAAACCCTCACCTGGGACAAGTTCAGGTCTCTGCTCAGCTCAAAGCAAATCACCAAATTGAATTAAGTTCAGCAGGGGTTAGATACGTATGGTTGAGAGAAAATATGCAGACCAGTGCATTAAGAGTTCAGAGGTCAAAATCATCGTTAGCTGTAGCATAACGATGATTGATTCATTGCCAGACTAACGACCTGCTGATAGAGTGTTACGACAAAGTCCCTTGGTAATTAATCCGCCAGTTTCCCTTGGTAATGACACGTATCAAGATTAATTTAGCGTGGTGCTATCATTTAGGCTAATTCACGTAGTGTCCATATTATTTCTCTTCCTCGCAAACGCAAGACTCACCATCGAATTCTATTTCCGCACCTTCATAGTTGGATTTTAGTAGTATCAACGCCGATTTTAAGTAGGGGGATCATCTATCTTTCTTGTGGAGAAAGAATGTCGTAGCATGAGATACATATTCATGAGAAGGAAAACGGCATGGCACTGAGAAATTGCAATGAATGCAAAAAAATATCAGAAAAAGCTGATAAATGTCTTCATTGCGGCGTTCCAACAAAGAGAAAGACATTGGGATGCGGAACGATTATTGCTGCCTTAATACTTATCCCCGTTATTTTTATTTTATTTGAAAGTACATTAAATCCAGAAGAACCGTTACTAGACAAACTAGCATAATAAAATCTATTAAGGGTCTGTCTCGAAATAGGGCGATATCAAGGTGCGCAGCACATCAATTTG